>PLSN01000063.1 GCA_003165135.1 Bacteroidota bacterium | reverse complement strand
AAAACATCAAAAGTTAAGATTCCAACGCATGCACAGATTGAAAAGATATTTAAAAATGAGAATCTTGATTCAAGTATACTTATTAAAGACAAAATATTTACTGATTATGGAACTGAATTAATAGAACATTTCGAATATAGAGCATATTTTCTTGAACAATTTGTTAAACCTAATTTACTCAATAAAGAACAAGCACGTATTTTATACAATGAGATGCTTATTTCGATAAAGCCAACCAGCCCTCAGCCTATGAACAAGCAATCTGGTGATAAAAAAGCACCTCTCTATTATACTGGTATGATAAATATGTTGATTGAAGCAAATTCAGGAGGATACCCTTGTAACTATAATCCTAAAGTATTAACAGCTTTTACAAAAGATAAATTCCCAATTAGAAGTATGTCAAGACAAATAGATGGAGCATTTCCCAATATTGTAGACCCTATAGCTATTTGGGAGATAAAGGAATATTATTCTACAACCACTTTTGGCAGTCGCGTGGCCGATGGCGTTTACGAAACGCAACTTGATGGCTACGAATTAAATGAAGTAAGACAAAGTTTGAATAGGGAAATCAATCATTATTTGATGGTTGATGATTATTTTACTTGGTGGATTAAGGGGCGATCCTACTTGTGTAGGATTTGTGATTTGCTTCATATGGGCTTGCTTACAGAAGCTTTGTTTGGCAAAGAAATTATTACACGGCTACCAGAAATTGTTAAGGACTGGATAAATACCTTAGAAGTACATCAACTATAGTCATCTGTGATTTTACCTTACAAAAGCTGTTTCATTAATCCTTAATCCTCCAGCTTTGACAACTTTTTAAAAAGTTGTCAAAGCTAAAACAGCTAGTCATTTGCCATGGTTGTCATAACTGCTCCGAAGGAGTCCTTCGGACCGACGATCTATATATTGTGGTTTGGAGAGGGCGCTATCCACTGGCACAATCACTTTTATGTTATCCATATACCTTTATTATCTTAGTCCACGTTATCTATTAAACCATTTTTCGATTTTTCGGTCAAAATCAAAATCCATCTATATGCGTCGAGTATTGCTATGCCTGCTGACTACTATCATGTCAGTGGCTGTCTCAGCCCAAAATGAAAACCTCTCTGACGGGCAGTACTTTGACGGCGAGCCCTACCTCGCCATAGACCCTCACGATCCCGACCACATCGTCGTAGCATGGATCGGATTCACGCCCGGATCTCTGACCGGCATCAAGGTCAAGGCCTCCTTTGACGGCGGNNTGGAGTGCGAGTACCTTCCTGCCGCATGCTGCGCCCATTTTTCATTCTGCTGATCCCTCTATCGCCTTTGATACTGCAGACAATGTCTATGCCTGCTATATCGACTATACACAAACTACAGACAGCGGGGCCATCTATGTGGTGCGCTCGGGAGACGGTGGACTGACATGGGGCACACCATCGAGGGTCATAGGCGGATCAGATGATCCCGGCAAGCTGCCCCTCGACAGGCCCTGGTTCACGATCAATCCTGTGACGAACCAGTTCTACGTCACATCGAAACCCGCACCCTGGCTGCCGCCGCCAAACAGGGCCTACTTTCGCACCTCATCTAATGAGGGCGCTACATGGGCAGCATGGCGCTATATCGATACGACGGGCTATCTCATCGGGCCGGACATAGCAGGTCCCATGATCACGCCGGCAGTCGGCAGCGATGGCGTATTTCACGCTGTCTATCCGAGCTATCTGTCTTCACAGAATGTTTATCCCCAGTATATCCTCGCCTCGTCGGCCAATAACGGTGCTACTTTCACATACAATACTGTATATCGTGGCCTGCCTGCGACCAATGACAGCCTGGCCAAAGTAGGCTATCATCTCGAGGTAGACCCGACCAATCCGCAACACCTCGTTTTCAATTTTCTGAATAGTCCGAATGGCGATCTCGATGTATTTATCATCCAGTCTACCAATGGCGGCAGTACATGGACCACTCCACAGCGTGTCAATGACGATGCTGTCGGCAATGGCAAGATGCAGGACATGACCTGGTGCACCTTTGATGTGAATGGTGACCTGATCGTGGGCTGGCGTGACAGGCGTGATGCTCCCGGTACCGGCTACCAGCAGCCATCTGAGACATGGGGTGCGATACTGCGCAATGACTCTACTCACTTCACACCCAACTTTAAAATATCAGACACGCTGGCGCAGTTCGTCGCGCTATACCTCGACACTAGCGGCAATGATTTTATGAATATAGCCCTGCGCCGTGACACGATGTATGCCGTATGGGGCGATGTACGCACAGGTGTGCTGCAGATATGGTTTGATATGAAAGGAATGTCTGACAGCAGCTCGACCTCGACGGGCGTCATGCTCACTGATGCTGCGATACCGGGTGTGACCATCGCTCCAAACCCTACAGATGATGTACTCAACCTCTCAGGCGAAAAAGTAAACGAGGTGACGATCACCAATATGACCGGGCAGATCGTCCTGCATCAAAAACTAAATCAGCAGCAGGTGAAAGTCTCGTCTCTCTCACGAGGTATATACATCATACAGATGCAGACCGCCACCGGCAGCACTACGCATCGATTTGTGAAGGATTGAGGATGTTCGATTATTAGCCACCCTCGACACTACTTTGACCAGACAACAAAAGCACGGGAGACATTTTTTTCCTTATTTTTGGTATACAACGAAAATCATTTTATGAAAATAGCCTCTACCCTTTTCTTTCTTTTATTCTTTATTTCAGCACATGCGCAGGTCGTCACCACACAGTTCGGGCAAGTGCAGGGACACACAGACGGGACAGTCTATGAATTTCTTGGTATCCCATTTGCCAAGCCGCCGGTAGATACTTTGCGCTGGCGCGCTCCGCAAAATCCCGATAATTGGGTGACTACTTTGGTCGCAGATAGTTTTGCACCCGCCTGCCCGCAGAAATATTTCTCGCAGCTCACCGGCGGTTCTACTGACTCTACGTTTGGCAGCGAGGACTGCCTGTACCTGAACGTATGGACACCCAATGTGAGTAATACTGCGGACTTACCGGTGCTCGTGTTTATTCACGGCGGCGGCAATCAGCAGGGCAGTGCGAGTGAAGAGGATGACGGCACACCTATGTTTTTCGGCAAAAATATGTCCACACGTGGCAACGCAGTCGTGGTAACGATCCAATACCGTTTGGGCCCTCTGGGGTTTTTGGTCCATCCCGGATTGGATTCGGAGAGTGTCAGCCATACTTCGGGCAACTATGCCGTACTCGACCAGATACTCGCTTTGAAATGGGTGAAAAATAACATCACACAGTTTGGCGGCGATACTGCTGAAATAATGGTGTTTGGTGAAAGTGCAGGGGGCGTCGATGTGGGAAATCTGCTGGTCGCTCCTCAGGCTGCAGGCCTGTTTACCCGTGCCGGGATCGAAAGCGCCGGCCCTACTATGTCTGCGTATAGTGATGCAGAGAGCATAGGTATAGGTTTTGTGGATAGCTTTATCACTACGGGGACCGACTCCCAGAAAATTGCCTATATGCGGTCGCTTCCTCCGGATTCTCTCGTACAATATGAGGTACAACCATTGTCAAACGGTATAGCGGCTTCTACCTGGGGCCCGGCATTGGATAATGTCGTGTTTCCAGATTATCCGTTCAATCTGTTCCGTACCGGAAATTTTAATCATGTGCCACTGCTCATCGGCTCAAACGCTGATGAAACCAATCTCACATCTCCGCCGACCGTCACTCCTGCCGAGGTGACCCAGTTGCTGAATGAATATTTCCCCTCATCTGATAATGCTGAGATCTTAGCGATGTATCCTCCCGGGACCAACGACTCTACAGCCCGTGCCGCCTATGTAGGGATCACGACCGATGTGCAGTTTACAGATATCACCTGTCATACTGCCCAATGCGTCAGCGCCAATGAGACACAGCCGGTGTGGCGTTATTTCTTTTCCTACACATATCCTGCGCCGCAGTTAAATAATCCTGATCTGGTTTCCTATCACGGGATGGAGTTGATGTATGTATTCAATAATTGGGAAAACATTTACGGACACCAGCTTTTGTTTAAGCCGCAAGACGACTCCCTGCAGCAGATAATGCTAAACTATTGGGTGAACTTTGCCAGGACAGGCAATCCGAACGGCTCACAATCAATCCTCGTAAACTGGCCCCAGTACAATGCAAATACTGATTGCTATGTAGAAATAAATGCTGAACCAAATGGTACACAGTGTGGCCTCCGTACAGCGCAAACAAATATGTGGGATTCGATCGAGCACTTCACACCTTGTGTCGATACATCAAGCACATCTACAGGAATTGCCGAAACAAAAAGTAATATTGAGGTTTCTGTTTATCCAAACCCGACCGATGACATACTCTATATGAGTGGTGAAAAAGTATCAGAAGTCACCCTGACCAATATGACAGGACAAGTGGTGCTCCATCAAAAACTGTCTGAGCAGCAGATCAAGGTCGCATCACTTACACCTGGCATATACATCATACAGATGCAGACCG
>PLSN01000193.1 GCA_003165135.1 Bacteroidota bacterium | reverse complement strand
TTAACCCCGGCGCTACTGGCACAGGTGTGACATGGAACTTTGCATCTCTGGTGGCCAACGACACCATAGAGACAGATTCATTTATGGCAGCATCGGCTACTCCGTATGGCGCTCTGGTGAGTAATGTAACTGTGGCTGACCATGAAATATATACTGTCAATGGCAATGTGGTGACCGACCACAACCAGTATATTTATTTCAATAACAATACTACGGTAGGAGCATTTCAGAGGTTGGCAAACATACAGCCCGATACAGTGATATACAGCACGCCTGGCAGTCAGTTTGCTTATCCATTCAGTTATGGCTCCACAAGCATAGGTCATTATTATGCTCATTACCCTTCAGGCGGCGGCAGTGCTACAGAGACAGGTACCCTTTATGACACTGCAGACGGTACAGGAACACTTATCACTCCTCTGGGAACCTCTAATAATGTATTGAGGGTAATAGGAGTGAGAAATGAGCTTGATACTGCTTATATACCTGGTTTGGGAACTTATCCCGGTACGACGACGGTGGTCTATTATACCTGGTATCAGGCGAATTCATATTTCCCGATCATGTGGTACATCGTCACTACTGTCAATTTTCCTAGTCTAGCGTTCTTAAATTTAGAATTTACAACTCTTGGCTATCGCGCGGGATATCCATCGACGCCAGTACCTCCAATAGCTGTGAACGATACTGCAAGTGTGACGCAGCCCGGCTCCGTGACCATCAATGTATTGGCTAATGACATCAATAACAATCCTCCTGATACTGTCTGTGTGACCAGTGTGTGGGGTACTCCGTCTGGGTGGGAGACTGTACAGGGATGCAGTGATGTGGTGTTCCACGCTTTGGATACTACATTCACAGGACTTGATACTTTCTACTACCGCTCATGCGACACCCACTATCCTACACTTTGCGACACAGGTATGGTAGTAGTCGATGTACTGCCTGCACCCGCACCGTTTCAGGCTGCTTTTATAGCTACCGGCGGTGAATGCGGCACGGATATACTGATCAATGCTTCTGATAGTGCCACATCTTTCACATGGTATTTTGCCGAAGCATACCCGGGTAGTTTTGACACCGTGATCAATAATATTGATACGCTCATTCCCTACAACATTGATCCGCAATTCCAGAATGCAACCTATTATATCTGCCTGACGGCAAGAGCAGGCAGCAGCGACACTTTGCAAACATGTGATACAGTGCAATTCATTTGTCTGGGCATCAACGAGATCACGGCATCAGAATATAAGATATACCCTAATCCCGCATCGGACATGATACAACTCGATCTTTCGCATATGGACCAAGCTACCTTGTCATCGCTGTCTGAGATCGCAGTATATGATATGCTTGGCAAAAAACTCAAGACACAATCTATCAATCAGACATCTGTACCTGTCGGTGATCTAAGCGATGGGGTGTATATGATAGGAGTGGTGGATAAAAACCAAAACAAAAAGATACTTGGCAAGTTTGAAGTGCTGTAATAAGAGCAGCCTAAAAGACACACAACCTAAAATGCGAAGGGGGATACGAAAGTAGCCCCTTCGCATTTTTTCCAACAAAATGGGTTATGCTAACAAAGTCGTCAACTAAAGTTCAGGTCAAGTTCATTAGCGACTTGAGCGGAGCATAAAAGATAGTTGTAGTTATGTCCTCGCCTCGTGATCTGATCTACTTTTACTATATCTCCATTTTCATCAATATTAAAATAAAGATATCCGAGCCCGGCCACGCAGTTTTGTACTTTTTCCCCTACTTCATTTCTTAATATCTCGATCAGAAATGTCGGCTTGAAAACAGGAAGATATTTCATAAATCCTTCCATCACTTCTCCTTCATGTGTCTCGACGTCTATTTTTATGAGATCTATTCCTTTGATATCATTCTTCTCAATAAATGAATCAAGGGTTATAATATCGATATCGATTTTTATCAGATCGGCAGAATATGGGTTCAACTTATCATTAAGGGATAAAGAGTATTCATTTTCTTTTGTAGGATCGTCCAGTATTTCCGCCTTGCCGTTTTTGTCAGACATAGCTATAGCATAGCCGTGTATGTCAAAATTATTAAGTGAAATATTTTCCTCCAGTTTCTTATGTATCCTTTCTATCGGTTCAAATGCATATACATTCGCTGCGGGATTGACTGCTTTAGATATTAGCGCAAATATTCCTGTATTGGCACCTATATCAATGATCGTATGGGAGTTTTTGACGAGTTGTACCCATAGGTTTACCGAGTTTTTTTCCCAGCCACCATCGAGGCCTTTCCAGAAGATCTCATTTTCTATCTGGTATCCGTAATGATGCATCTTAAACCGAGCATTACTATTCATCGTTATATCTATCACATCTTTGAAATGAAGATACTTATATACAGATTCATTTGGGGTATAAACCAGTTTCAGGGCCGTGAAAATTTGCTTTTTGAAGGGAATGGAATTATAAAGCCGCTTTAAGAGGTTTTTCAATGGAGAGTTAATTGATTAATAATTAATAGACCAAATATAGCCAAATCTATTAATTATACATTTCTTCGACCAGTGATTCGTATCGCGACAGGATCACTTTACGTTTTACCTTGAGTGTAGGAGTCAGTTCGCCGTCTTCTATCGTCCATTCTTTATCGAGCAGTTTGAATTTTTTCACCTGCTCCACATGTCCGAACTCTTTATTGACGGTGCCGATCTCGGCATCGATGAGTGCTTTGATCTTTTCATTGCCGATGATCTGCTTATTGCTTTCATAGTTCAGACCGTTATCTTTGGCCCATGCCTGCAGGTGCAGAAATGAAGGCACAATGAGCGCAGTGACATATTTTTTATTGTCACCCACCAGCATGACCTGCTCTATATAGCGTGATTCTTTCAGTTTATTCTCGATAGGAGATGGCGCTACATATTTGCCGCCCGATGTTTTGAAGAGTTCTTTCTTACGGTCAGTGATCTTGAGAAATTTGCCATCGACCCACTCGGCTATATCGCCTGTGTGCAGGTAGCCTTCTTCGTCTATCACCTCTGCTGTGAGGTCAGGGCGCTTGTAGTAGCCCATCATGATGTTGGGGCCTTTGGCCAATATCTCGCCGTCCTCTGCCAGTTTCACATGTACATTAGGCAGTGGGATACCTACTGAGCCTATCAGTCTGCCTGATTCCTCGACTCGATTTACACTGATGCCCGGAGATGCCTCGCTTAGCCCATATCCCTCGATCACGATCACACCCGCAGCGCTGAATAGCCTACCCAGTCTGGCTTGCAGGGGCGCAGCTCCGGTGATGATAAACTGGACCTCTCCACCGAGTGCTTCCTGCCATTTTGTAAAGACCAATTTTCTGGCGAGTGCCAACTGTATCCTGTAGGAAATACCGAGGTCTTTATTCAGCTCATATCTGTTGCCGATCCGCAGCGACCATTCGAAAAGCCATTTTTTGAAGCCAGTCAACTCGTTGCCTTTCTCCATGATCTTTTCGTATACTTTCTCCAGCAGTCGGGGTACGGTAGTGAAAACATAAGGGTGCACTTCTTTAAGGTTTTCGGCTATGGTTTCCATACTTTCAGCGTAGTGTATATATATACCCTTCTTGAGATAACCAAAGAAACCGATCCTCTCATATATGTGGCTTAGGGGTAGGAAACTGAGCGCCTTGCTTCCTGCCTGAAAGGGAAGTATCTCATCAGTGCCTCTCAGGTTATTGACCATATTATAATGGCTGAGCATGACACCTTTGGGATTGCCGGTAGTGCCTGATGTATAGATGATCGTAGCCAATTCTTTCTCCTTGACGGAAGCTTTGGCAGCAGGTACATCGGGGGTAGCTGTGATACCCTCGACAATAGTTTTCCAGTTCTTAACCCCCGCCACATCTTCGAATGTATATATCTCTCTCAGTGATGGTAGTTCGCTCCTGAGCGATTGTATTTTTTCAAACAATCCTTTATCATTGACAAAAGCTAACTTGACCTCAGCATCTGTGCAGATAAACCTAAAATCATTGGCACTGGCAGTAGGGTATAGTGGCACGAGTATCGCTCCTATCTGTTGGCAGCCTATATCTATGAAATTCCACTCGGGCCTGTTTGGTGCACACAGTGCGATCTTATCATCTTTTTTGATGCCGAGGTTGATGAGTGCCTGACTGACGCGATCGCATATATCGGCCACCTCCTTGAAGGTATATGATTTCCATACTTTTTGCCCGTTCTCAATGACCTTTGAGGCTAGGAAAGGCTGATCGGGCCGCTCTGTGGCCTGCTCTGTCAGATAGTCGAATAGTCTGGTAACTTCCATGATTGTTTTTTTAGACCCCCAACCCCCTAGAGGGGCTTAAGCGTATTATGACATCTAAAAATAAGTAACAAAGCTAATCCTGCAATGGTTTTGGGAAATAAATCAGTGAAAGAGGGGAAAAGGCCGCCGCATGAGAAAGTTTTGCAAAGATTACTCTACTAGTTCTTCGGACGGCATTTTAAAGCTGGCGGTATGATATCCTTGCTATCAAAATCAAAAACCCCGCTAGGTTGAAATACAAAAAATCATTTTCGATTTGCTACTTTTGGATAGATTTGAATTTCACAATCTTGTCATTAAGCTCCATTTGGATCATCGCCTGTCGCATATCATTTTCCTCCTGCTTATCAGCGGCTTTTCATCAGCACAGGTGCAGCCTGCACCCGGCTCGCAGCTCAACTATACTCAGGTCATGTTTGAGCATGGCAAAGTAAAAGGCGCTGATCAATATCTGATAGAAGTGAGCGCAGTCGAGCAGGGCGCAGCATCTCAGCGTACTGTGGCCCGACATACAGATTCATCCATAGCCCTTATGATCAGCGGTCTTGAGTTCGGCAGGAAATATACCTGGCGGTATACAGGCCTATCTCACGGAAAGCAACTCGGATGGCTCGGTCCCTATGACTTTGAGATAATCGGCGCACCATACGTGGACCGGAACCAGTGCCGGGTGCGGGTGACGGAAAACGATTCGACGGCTAATGCAGGAGGCCTGATCATACTGGATGAAGCGCGGGTGATCGTGGACCGTGCCGGCAATTTTGTCTGGTATCTGCCCGCCAGTGCCAATGCCCACCAGCAAACCGGAAGGAGGCATGGCGCCGCGGCAATAAATGATCTCCGCTTCACGCCGCAGGGTACGCTCACTATGATAAATGGCACGCAGGCCGAGGAGCGGGACCTGAGAGGCAAGCTAGTCTGGCAGGCGCCTGATCAGTCGACCCTTGGCACAGACCTCACAGGCCATAATGCATCACATAGCCACTACAATCACTGTTTCAAAAAACTGGGTAATGGCAACTATATGGTCATAGATAATATCACTGTTCTCAAGCCCGCTTCATTTTTTGGAAAAAATGCCTCTGATACCTCCAAAATATCGATGGCAGATGAGATACTGCAGGAGTTTGATCACACCGGCCATCTGGTCTGGAGCTGGGATTCCGACAGTTATTTTGACTCCGCAGAGATACAGAGCACAGTCAAAAGTGCCGGCGACCGGGAACTGCTCAGTCATGAGCCGGGCGGGCATATGAATGCATTTGACGTAGACGAGAAGAACGGCTTCGTATATGCCGGGTTCAGACACGTGAGCAGAGTGATCAAAATAGACAAAAGTACAGGAAAGGTAGTATGTGCCTGGGGCGAAAACATGAGGTATAGCGGCGCCAAAAACGGCGATGGGTTTTTTATGAAGCAGCATGAAACCAGCCTGCTGCACGATGGAAGCATAGCAGTGTATAGCAATAACACCCAACTGACAGACACGTCTAAAAAAGATATAGCGGCCTCAAGTGTCGTGATATTTTCGCAGCCCTCGGGAGCTGCAGCCAGCCAGCTGATATGGAAATACGACTGCGGGCTGGACCCTCTGAATAACCGCAGTGGCCGCGGTGGAAGTGTAGATGAGCTGAAAAACGGTGATCTGCTGGTCTGCATGGGGACGGTCAATGATATTTTTGAGGTCAGCCGCGATAAGCGCATAGTATGGAGTGCGGTCGTCGAAAAGCTTATAACTACGTCTGTTTGGGGCAGGTACTCACTGTACCGGGCACACTATGTCTCCTCCTTATATCCCTGCTACTTCACGGTCCAGTACAGCACTGATACGCTCAGCCGAAAGTCCCCTTCGTTCCGCCTGCGGGTTTTCAATGACGGGACCGAGAGTGATACATACCGGGTCAGCATTTCGTCCGTCTCAGGGCATTACAAAGCTCAGTTTACTACAGACCTTATACCCGGACAAAGATCAGTGAGTTTTGACTTCGCTCCCGACCGGCAGCCTGCGGCAGATGACAAGATCGAAGTGAGCGTAAGCTCTATGACTGATCCTGGTTTCAAGAGAGTAGCTGAATTGGTTTATATCAAATAATTCAGGGAAAAACCTAGCTCCCGGTAGAAATTTCAACTCCCTATGATGACAACATCAACCGCAGGGGCAATTCAAAACAAGTCTATCCAATATACCGTTGCAAAACTTACAAAATACAAACCTTCTTTATTGTAAAATTTATACTTCCTGCTCATTTTATAAAGTACCGAACAAACTTTTTATTTATGAAATACTACAGGCCTTATGTAAAGCACACGCGACACGCGTGCGCTCAATGTCATTAAGTTAAGGGAATAATGAGGTCAATCCGGCACATGGGTTTGAGCGATGCCATCTTTTTAAAGGATGGCATCGCTAGCCGATAGTGCATAACTTAATGACATTGCGCGTGCGCTAGCAGGGGGTCGCTATTTCGCTCTGAAGTGCTTATTCTTTCATACTTTTCCATACAACAAATTAGGGCTAATATGTTGCGTTAAAACTTGAATCCGCCTTTGGTGGTTTGACAATGATTTGCTATATTTGTATTATATAAATGAAATAAGCAAATTAATTTCCATTATGCATATTCTGCCCCTGGCCGTTCCGGCTGTACTATTCATGTCTCTGGTAGAGTGCTCCGGGCCGGCCGGCTTCTTTTTAGGTTTTCTGATCTCCGTGCGCATCTCTGGGCGAGAGGTTTTGGTGCTGTGCGACAGATCTGAGGATATCAGCCGACACCATGTCTGCTGTCAGGCAGGATTTGAGCCGGGCGATTTGGCAAAAATCCCCGATTTTGTACCTCAATTATGGGAAGGAATAGCCGAACAACCGGTTTTCATTATACATTCCATAAATAACCATATTAAAATAATATATGCTTATTTTGCTATTTTTTAACCTACTAAGAATCCAGTAAAAAAACGCTCAATAGTTGAAAATATGGATTATTTATATGTATAAGTGAGATTTTAACACTACCCCCACCCTACTCCATTTAGGTTGTTATCAGAAAGGCCAATTTTGACAATCCGTCAGCCCGTTTTGGCCTATACATGTCATTAATTCTCAATTATCCATTCTCAATTATCCATTATCCTGTCATTTTGGCGCTTTTGTCTCATGGCATGGTCATTGAGTATAGCTATTGACCTTAAAGATTTAAAACTAAACAATAAACATTTACAACAATGGGAAAAGTAATCGGAATTGACCTAGGCACCACCAACTCGTGCGTGTCTGTAATGGAAGGAAATGATCCTATCGTGATTGCTAACGATGAGGGCCGCAGAACCACGCCTTCCATCATTGGATTTTTGAATAATGGCGAGCGTAAAGTGGGCGACCCGGCTAAGCGTCAGGCTATCACAAACCCGACCAGGACCATCTCATCTATCAAGAGGTTCATGGGTATGAGCTACTCTGCAGCAGCTTCTGAGATCCCCCGTGTACCATATAAAGTAGTAAAAGGCGACAATGATACCTGCCGCGTCGATATAGATGGCCGTATGTACACTCCGCAGGAGCTGTCTGCGATCATCCTCCAGAAAATGAAAAAAACCGCTGAGGACTACCTCGGCCAGACAGTGACAGATGCGGTCATCACAGTACCTGCATACTTCAATGACTCTCAGCGTCAGGCTACCAAAGAAGCAGGCGAGATCGCCGGCCTCAATGTACGCCGTATCCTCAATGAGCCTACCGCTGCTGCCCTCGCCTATGGCTTGGACAAACAGCACAAAGACATCAAGGTGGCAGTATATGACCTTGGTGGTGGTACATTTGACGTATCGATCCTCGAGATGGGCGACGGTGTATTTGAAGTGAAGAGCACCAATGGTGATACCCACCTCGGTGGTGATGACTTTGACAATGAGATCATCCAGTGGCTCGCTGCGGAGTTTCAAAACGAAGAAAGAATAGACCTGAAGAAGGACCCTATGGCCCTGCAGCGCTTGAAAGAAGCTGCTGAAAAGGCTAAGATAGAGTTGTCTTCAAGTCAGGAAACAGAAATAAACCTGCCATATATCACTGCAGTAGACGGAGTGCCTAAGCACCTCGTGAGGAAACTGACCCGTGCTAAATTTGAGCAACTGTGTGATAAACTGGTAGAAAGGACCCTAGAACCGTGCCGTCAGGCTATGAAAGACGCAGGCCTCACAGCCAGCCAGATAGATGATGTCATATTAGTCGGTGGCTCTACCCGTATCCCTAAGATACAAGAGGTAGTGGAG
>PLSN01000325.1 GCA_003165135.1 Bacteroidota bacterium | reverse complement strand
TGTCACAGATGACCAGTTCACACATATCAAACTCGGGCAGAAGATCAGGGTTTTTATCGATAGCACTGCCGGCAAATACAAGGAGTATGAAGGTGTCGTCACATGGATAAGCGATAAGGCTGAGTTTACGCCCAAAACTATCCAGACCAAAGACGAGCGCGCCAATCTGGTCTGGGCTACCAAGATCACTGTGAAGAATGATGGCTATCTGAAGATAGGTATGTATGCTGATATAAAATTCAAATAAGATAATGGACGCCATTACGCTCGATAATATTACCAAGACTTACAACAAGGGTGCAGTACTCGCTGTTGACAAGGCTACTTTCTCAGTCAATGAGGGTGAGATGTTTGGCCTGATCGGACCTGATGGCGCCGGCAAAACAAGTATCTTTCGTGTACTCACTACATTGCTGTTGCCTGATGGAGGTAGTGGCACTGTGGCTGGTTTTGATATAGTAAAAGAGTATAAAGAGATCCGCAATTGTATAGGCTATATGCCCGGTAGATTTTCTCTGTATCAGGACCTGTCGGTCGAAGAGAACCTCAAATTTTTCGCAACTATTTTTGAAACTACTATTGAAGAAAATTATGATCTGATCAAAGATATTTATGTACAGATTGAGCCTTTCAAGACACGCCGTGCTGGGAAACTATCCGGAGGTATGAAGCAGAAGCTAGCTTTATGCTGCGCATTGATACATAAACCGAAAGTGCTGTTTCTCGATGAACCTACTACTGGTGTGGATGCTGTGTCACGAGTGGAGTTTTGGGAAATGCTGAAGCGCCTCAAGCATCAAGGTATCACAATACTTGTCTCCACTCCATATATGGATGAGGCCATTCTCTGTGACAGGATAGCACTGATACAAGGAGGTAAAATATTGTCTGTAGACAGTCCCGGGAATACTGTAAAAAAATACCCCGGCAAAATGTATGCGGTACATTCTATAAATATGCACCAGCTGCTCAAAGACCTTCGTGCATATCCTGATACATTGAGTTGTTTTACCTTTGGCGATTCGATGCACCTGACATTCAAAGAGGATAATGATGATAATGTAGTAAAACTGACCACCTATCTGGCTGGCAAAGGACAAAAAGATGTCGAGATAAAAAATATTCCTGCAGGAATCGAAGATTATTTCATCAAGATAAGCGCAACTGGAAATGAATGATTTTGCAATACAGGCAGATAAACTGACCAAACGGTTTGATGATTTCACAGCAGTGGATGCCATCACCTTTGATGTCAAAAAAGGTGAGATATTCGGTTTCGTCGGTGCTAATGGTGCAGGCAAGACCACAGCTATGCGCATCCTCTGCGGATTGTCTATACCTACATCGGGTACAGCCACTGTAGCAGGTTTTGATGTGTACAAAGAGCCAGAGATGATCAAGAAGAATATCGGCTACATGAGCCAGAAATTTTCCCTGTATGAGGATTTAACTGTCATGGAGAATATTACTTTTTATGCAGGTATTTATGGTTTGTCTGACAAAGAGATTAAGGATCGCGGAGCTGAGTTATTGGAGCGGTTGGGAATATCACATGAGGCAAAAACTTTTGTTAGGGCACTTCCATTGGGCTGGAGACAGAAATTATCATTCTCTGTAGCGGTGATACATCAACCCAAGATAGTTTTTCTCGATGAGCCTACAGGCGGCGTGGACCCGGTGACACGGAGGCAGTTTTGGGACCTCATATATGAGGCTTCTGACCGAGGCATTACAGTTTTTGTCACGACCCACTATATGGATGAGGCTGAGTATTGCAACCGTGTCTCAGTAATGGTGGACGGGCGCATCGATGCACTGGACACACCGTCTAATTTGAAAAAACAGTTCAATGTAGACTCTATGAATAAGGTCTTTTATCAATTGGCGCGTGAAGCCAAACGTTCGGGCGATTGATATCTGTGGGGAGAGGAGCATTTAGTAAAACACAAAAATGAACAAGAAACTATTTAATAATTTATTATTGTTCTCAGTTTTTGGTATTGCACTCGGATTTTTCGGGATGCTTTACGAAGGGGTTGTTTCTATACCAAAAATGCTGGATGTCTCAATGGGGAGAATGCTTTTCTGGCAGGGTTACTATGCTGTAATAAATCCAGCGCTCTATTATATCCCTCTGACTCCCTTGGCTACAGTTAATGTGGTGTTATTATATTTTATGGCACCAAAGGAGAACTTGCTGCTAAGAAAACGATTAGGATTGGCTGGCATATTGCAAATAATTGTTTTGGCCATTACATTTTATATAGTCACACAGATCAATTTAAAACTATGTTACAGCGACATAGAAAAATACGAGGAGATAATCCCGGGCAAAGTCCTTCTTGTAAATATTTTAAGTGTTGTAAGGTTGGTTCTTGATGCAGTAGCTCTGACATTTGTTTTTAAAGGATATGTTCAAACTCAAAAGGAATAACCTAGTATGGAAAACAGAAAAATATTTATCAAACATCAACTAGTATTATTTTATTACAATTCTGGCTTGCACATCGTTTAAATACTGAGTCATGAAACAATTTTTTGCATTTATACAAAAGGAGTTCTATCACGTTTTTCGTGACAAGAAAACATTGCTGATGCTGTTTGGTGTGCCAATAGCACAGGTGATACTTTTCGGTTTCGTACTGTCCAATGAGATCAAGAACTCAAAGATTGTGGTTTGTGACTATGCCAAAGATTATGGCTCTCAGGAGATCATCCGTAAGATCAGCGCCAGCAAATATTTTAATGTGCAGAAAGTATCCATGAGCCATGACCAGATCGAAGCGGCTTTCCGGACGGGGGATATTAAAATGGCAGTGATCTTCCCCGAAGGTTTTTACAATGACCTATCGCATCTCAACAAGGCACAGATAGAGGTGATAGCAGATGCTTCAGACCCCAATACAGCAACTACACTCACCAGTTACCTTTCTTCTATACTAAATGACTATCAGTCAGAAATGATCTCTCAAAATAATGTGCCATATACGATCAAACCAGAAGTACGGATGCTTTATAATCCTGAACTGCTAGGTGCGCCGAATTTCGTGCCCGGTGTCATGGCACTCGTACTGATGCTCATCTGTGCTATGATGACCTCTGTCGCGATCGTAAAGGAAAAGGAAATGGGTACCATGGAAGTTTTATTGGTTTCACCGCTTAAGCCATACCTCATTATCATCGCCAAAACAATTCCTTATTTGCTTATTTCATTGATGAATCTGGCTGCTATTTTGCTGATGAGTGTTTATCTGCTTGATCTGGCTATCAAAGGCAGTGTAATTCTACTTGTGGCCGAAAGCACTTTGTTTATCATCTCCTGTCTCGCGTTGGGCCTACTTATATCTGTGCGCGCGGAGTCACAGATGTCTGCTATGATGACATCGCAGATGAGTTTGATGCTACCGACAATGCTCCTGACAGGCTTTATGTTTCCTATAGAGAATATGCCTGTGTGGATGCAGGGGATCTCCTATGTGGTGCCATCAAGATATTATTATACGATAGTGAAAGCAGTGATGCTCGAAGGGCTTGGTTTCTCAGCTATCTGGCGGGAGACGCTCGTCATGGCTTTTATCACATTGGTCCTGATAGTCATTAATGTA
>PLSN01000368.1 GCA_003165135.1 Bacteroidota bacterium | reverse complement strand
GAAAAAAATGTTGTCGGTTGGCAGGTGTCTGTTGGCAAGGTAAAACAGTCGATATAATTCTGTAATCAGCCCTATTCTGCAAATTCTGCTTTGCCTTTTAATTATCTTCGCCCCATGCTCACAAACAGACAGGTATTCCTGCAGCATATAGCTCAGACCAGCACCGCTCCGCTCCTACTGGAGATAGAGCGTGCAGAGGGCATGTATATGTACGGGACAGGCCACAAACGCTACCTGGACCTTATATCCGGCATCAGCGTGAGCAATGTCGGCCATTCGCATCCACGGGTAGTGCAGGCGGTACAGGAGCAGGCAGCGAAATACATGCACCTCATGGTCTATGGCGAGTTCGTCGAGGCACCGCAGACAGCATTTGCAAAAGCGCTCACAGACATACTGCCCCCATCGCTCGACTCGGTGTACTTCACCAATTCAGGTACAGAGGCCACAGAGGGCGCGATGAAGCTGGCCAAGCGGGTGACAGGCAGGACGCAGTTCATTCACTTCAGAAATTCCTATCACGGCTCTACGCAGGGTGCACTGAGTGTGATGGGCGATGAATATTTCAAGCGGGCATTTCGTCCTCTGCTGCCTGATATCCTCACACTGGACTATGGTAATATCGATGATCTGGTGCAGATATCAAGCCATACCGCAGCGGTCATCATAGACCCCGTGCAGGCTGAGTCTGGCGTGACGATAGCGTCGAGAGAATACCTGCAAAAACTGAGAGCGCTTTGCACGGAGCACAAGGCCCTGCTGATACTGGATGAAGCGCAGACGGCCTTTGGCAGGTGCGGATCGATGTTTGCCTTTGAGCAGTATGGCATAGTGCCCGATATACTCCTGCTTGCCAAGGCATTTGGCGGAGGTATGCCGCTGGGGGCTTTTATCGCAGATAGAAAGATCATGTATGAGCTGGCAGACAATCCCGTGCTCGGGCATATCACTACATTCGGCGGACATCCGGTCAGCTGTGCTGCAGGACTGGCAGCCCTCAGGGTGATACAGGATGAAAAACTGATAGATCAGGTAGAGCACAAAGGCAGGCTATTTGAAACCCTGTTAAAGAATCCGAAGATCAGATCTATCAGACGTAAAGGACTCATGATCGCACTGGAGTTTGACAGCTTTGAGCAGAATAAAAAAATCATCGACAGCTGCGTAGAGAATGGAGTGCTGACAGATTGGTTTCTTTTTGCTCCGCACTGCATGAGGATCGGACCGCCGCTGATCATAACCGAAGAGGAGATCAGAAATGCCTGTGAGGTAATTTTAAAAGCGATCTCTTTAGTATAACCCTCAAAGGGTTCAGAACCCTTTGAGGGTTGATATTATGTGTAAAATCAGTTTAAGCAAAAATGAAAACTGGTGGCGTTTGTGATGATGGACTTTGCCTTGCCCCTGTAGAGATGAATGAGATTCTTCCGGCACCGGAAGGTCATAAACTCGACATTGGGAGTATTTTCTACTACTCGTATGAGGTCGCCGGGGAAGCAACCCAATTCGAAAAGTTCTACGGTCAGGCTTTTGTCTCTCAGGTCCACTATGTATGCAAATTCGCCTTTCGGCAGCTCAGATAAGGGTTTCATTAATTTCTTCGTGGGGGTTTTATACCAACAAGATAAATCAATCTGAAGGAAAGTCAAGGGCTGAGTGGTAGAAAAGGAAAAGAATGTGCTAATGCGCCAGATGATGCCCACCAAACTTAGGGCAATCACATTTCTGAGCGGCACAGCCGGAAGTATGGACAGCTATACCAATAAGCAAAATAGCGGGTATCAGGACCCTCACATATCTTGTCAAATAATATTTGAATGTAGAGAGTGGCTGAAAAGTTATCAACGAGCCCCTGGTCTTATTTTCAGAAAAAAAAGCTGAACTTGGCATTATTCTGTTATTAAATATGGGTTTTATATACTTTAGCAACAAATACAATAACGTAACAATACAAATCTAATTATAGTTTGGAAGAAAATATCAGACAAAAAAAATTGCTGATCTGCGTATTAAACTGGGGCATCGGCCACGCTGCACGGGTCATACCTATCATACGGCTTTTGCTCAAACACGGACAGACAGTATATCTGGCCAGTGATGGCGATGCTTTGGCATTTCTCCGCAGGGAATTTCCCGATCTGGAATACTGCGAACTGCCCCCGTACAACCCGGTCTATCCCAAAGGAAACAGCGGCATGATGAGCAAGATCTTCTTTCAGCTACCTAAATTTTCGGCTGCCATCAGACAGGAACACATCATCGTAGAGCGTATCGTCAAAGAAAAGCGCATCGATATCGTGATCAGTGATAATCGCTACGGCTGCTACTCAAACCGTGTGAGAAGTATACTCATCACCCATCAGGTCAATATCCAGATGCCGGCTTTTTATGGGTTTCTTGAGCCCTTTGTCAACTATTATAACTGGCGACAGATCAAAAGATTCTTCAGGGTCTGGGTACCGGATTTCAGAGATGATAGAAACCTGACAGGAAACCTTTCCAGCTCAAATACAGTGGGGAGAAGATATATCGGGCAGCTATCACGTATGCAGCATATCCCCAATGTAGAACAGAAGTATGACATTCTCGTACTCGCCTCGGGCCCCGAGCCGCAGCGTACTAATTTTGAGAACATGATGCGCTCACAGCTATATAATTTTCATGGTTCGTCGCTCCTCGTCAAAGGCAAACCAACAGGCAGCAGCGAAATAAAAACGGTGGGCCGATTGAGTGAAGTGGATTTTCTCGATACTGATGAGTTGAACCTGGCCATCGAGCAGTCGGAAATGGTAGTGAGCCGCTCAGGATACAGTACCATCATGGACCTGGCAAGACTGGGCAAAAATGCCATTTTCGTACCTACACCCGGGCAGACGGAGCAGGTCTATCTGGCCAAAGTGCTTTTCAAAAAAGGCATCTGCTACTTTCGGGACCAGGCGGACTTCAAGCTGGCAAGCGCTCTGGCGAAAACCAAGCTATATGCGGGTTTCAAGTCGATGAATTTCGAGAATGAAATACTTGAGGAGGTCATTATCAAAATACTGAAATGAAGCTGATAAAAAGTTTCGGATATGCGCTGCAGGGTATCTATGTGGCTACCATCGAGCAGCTTAATATCAAGATCCATTTTCTGGCCGTGGTCGTGGTCACCACAGCCGGGCTTTTCTTTCATATCACCGCATATGAATGGTGCCTGGTCGTGATCTGCTATGGTATCGTATTGACAGCCGAGCTGTTTAATTCGGCCATCGAGAACCTGGTAGATCTCGTATCTCCTGACCATCACCATCTGGCAGGCAAGGTCAAGGACATAGCTGCCGGTGCAGTACTGATCTCAGCTATAGCTACCGCCATTGTGTCACTGTTCATTTTCTTAAAGTACATTCTCATCCGCCTATGAGAAAATTTCTCTCGATCTTTCTTCTGATCATTGTATATACCTCCGGCCATACACAATCTTTTGAAGGAATACTCCAGATAGACTATCGCAATGAATCCGGTGCCAGAAATGCGATCGATGTATATGTGAAAGGCACTAAATTTTACATGAGAAAAGTATTCGGAGGCTGTGACCGGTACAATGCATATATCTTTGACACAAGGACACGAATCCTCTCCTGCCTGAGCCCTCAGAGTCCAAGGACAGCGCTCAGTCTGGACGTAGACAAGGTACTCAGTATCTATGAAAGCAAACAGCTGAAGCCCGGATATAAGATCCATGTAGATCATACGTACACAATCACTTCGACCTCAAAAAAAATAGCCGAAATAAATGCTGTACAAAAAAAAGCCTCAGATCAGAATGCCACTTATGAAATATGGACCGCAGACCTCAAGATCAATTTCGGCGATCTCATCCCGATACTCAGAATGACAGGTTTTTGGGGAGATGCGGAAGATGATGATAATGTAATACTGGAAAGCAAAACAGTGAATAAAAAGACCTCGAAATACAGTGCCATAAATGTCACTCCGGTCAAGTCGAAAGTTGATGACAGTGTATTTATAATATCGGACTCCTATCAGTTTGTTGACCTCGATAAGTTTTTGGTCAATGAATATAAATCACCACGTTTTGGTGAGTTGGTGAAGGCTTTTACAGGGTTCTGATCACTCAGC
>PLSN01000254.1 GCA_003165135.1 Bacteroidota bacterium | reverse complement strand
CCGAGCCTTCACTATAAGGGTATAGACAGCGCGAAAGAATACTTTAAAAATATCAAACAATAGCACAATGGCAAACCAACAATATGATTATGGAATGATCGGACTCGGCACTATGGGCCGCAATCTGGTGTACAATATGTGCGATCATGGCTTTAGTGCAGCAGGATTTGATAAGGATACAAAACAGGTCGATGCCTTCGTAAAGAATGCAAAGGATTATAAGGTGATCGGCACATCTGATATCAAAGAGTTCATCTCCTCACTCAAAAGCCCGCGTGTCATCATGCTTCTCGTACCTGCAGGACCAGTAGTAGATGCCGTGGTCGACGAACTGAAGCCTCTACTATCCGCATCAGACCTCATCATGGATTGCGGCAACTCTCACTTCACCGATACGGATCGCCGCGTTGCATCACTGGCAAAAGAAAATCTGCACTTCATGGGTGTGGGCATCTCAGGTGGTGAAGAAGGCGCGCGATACGGACCNNAAGATGGTGCACAATGGCATCGAATATGGCCTGATGCAGCTGATCTCTGAGGCCTATCATCTGCTCAAAGAAGGTGCAGGCCTGAATAATGATGAGCTGCATGATCTCTTTGCCACATGGAATAAAGGCATCTTGAGATCATTTCTCATAGAGATCGCTGCGACTGTTTTTGCACGCCGCGATGATCTCACAGATGGCAGGCTCATCGACATGATATCCGATGTAGCGCATCAGAAAGGCACCGGCAAATGGGCCTCGCAAAACGCAATGGACCTGCAGGTGCCGATACCGCTGATAGATACTGCTGTGGCCATGCGCGAACTATCAGCTTTCAAAGAAGAACGCAAAGCAGCTGAGCTTAAATTTGCCATCGCTAAAGAAAAGGTAGATGTCAATAAAAATACGCTCATCAAAGACCTGGAGCAGGCGCTCTATTTTTCTTTTATCACCACCTATGCACAGGGCATGGCATTATTGGCGCATGCCTCAGAGGAATATAAATACGATCTGAACCTCGCTGATATCGCCTCTATCTGGCGCGGTGGATGTATCATCCGCGCTTCGCTGTTGGAAACAATTCTATCCGCATACAGCAGTCAACCAAAATTAGCCAATATACTCGTGGATGACTTTTTCACGAAGGAATTGATAAAAGCACAAACACATATTCGTAGCACCATACAGAGCGGTGTTTCACTGGGTATACCGGTGGCTGCTTTTAGTTCATCGCTTTCATATTTCGACAGCTACAGGCGCGCATGGCTGCCGACCAATCTGATACAGGCGCAGCGGGATTATTTTGGCGCGCACACCTATGAGCGTACAGACAGGCCGGGAATTTTTCACACTCAATGGGATTAAAAAAATAAACATGGATTCAGAAAAAAAAGTAGGCCCTACGGTCATAGTGATATTCGGCGCGACAGGCGATCTGACCTGGCGTAAGCTGGTCCCGGCGATATACAATTTATACCTGGACAAATGGATACCGGAAAATTTTTCGATGATCGGTATAGGCCATACTGATCAGACAGAAGCGGATTTTCGGAAACATCTGCATGATGGAGTTGATAAATTTTCACGCAAAGGCAAAACACAAAAAAAAGAATGGGACCATTTCGCTCAGTGTCTCACATACTATAAGGGAGAGTTTACCGACAAGTCTACTTATACTAATGTAGAAAAACAGATCAAACAATTGGAGAAGACATGGGGCACTCCTGCCAATCGTATCTACTATATGGCCGTGCCACCGATGTTTTTTGAGCAGATCGCTACGAGCATCGGTGCTGCTGGTATGGCGAAAGATAAAGCGACGAGCAGGATCGTGATCGAGAAACCATTTGGCCATGATCTGGATAGTGCTAAGAAATTGAACGCGCTGCTGCATGGCATGTATGACGAATCACAGATATACCGCATAGATCACTATCTCGGCAAGGAAACAGTGCAGAACATTCTGGCCTTTCGTTTCGCCANNATCTCGGCAAGGAAACAGTGCAGAATATTCTTGCTTTCCGTTTTGCCAATGCTATGTTTGAACCGATATGGAACCGCAACTATATCGAGCATGTGCAGATCACGGTGTCTGAGCAACTGGGCGTGGAGAACCGCGGTAATTATTACGAGACCGCAGGCGCACTACGCGATATGATACAGAACCATATTTTGCAACTACTCTGCCTGATAGCGATGGAGCCACCTGTTTCTTTTATTGCAGATGAGATACGAAATAAAAAAGTAGATGTGCTGAAAGCCTTGCGGAAATTTCTCGATGATGAGGTACACCACAATGCAGTACGCGGACAATATGGCCCGGGCTGGATCGAAGGCAAAAAAGTGATCGGCTACAGACAGGAGCCCGATGTCAATAAAGAATCAGTAAAGGAAACTTTCGCAGCAGTGAAATTTCTGATAGACAACTGGCGCTGGCAGGGTGTGCCTTTCTACGTGCGTACAGGCAAGCGCATGAATGAGACCATGTCTGTCATCACGATACAGTTCAGGCCGGTGCCGCATCAGTCTTTCCCCCCTGAGGCAGCGGGCAACTGGCAGCCCAACCGCCTCGTCATAAACATTCAACCGACTATGGGCATTCGCCTGCGTTTTCAGGCCAAGCGTCCCGGTCTCAAGATGCTGCTACAGCCCGTAGACATGCTTTTCAATTATGCTGACTCATATACATCGGGCACTCCGGAGGCGTATGAGACTTTGCTGCTCGATATCATGGAGGGCGATTCTACTTTGTTTATGCGTGCCGATCAGGTAGAGGCTGCCTGGGAGATACTCATGCCTATCATTAATAAATGGGATACAAATCCTTCGGTGAACTTCCCCAACTATGCAGCAGGCATGCAGGGGCCTGAGGACTCAGAGGCACTCATCGCAAAAGACGGCAACAACTGGACCATCATACCACCGATAAGTAATGGCTGATAAAATCACATTGAAAGTTTTTGCGACGCCTGATCTGATGAGTGAAGCAGCGGGGGAATTCATCGTGCGTATAGCTGCTGAATCAATTGCAGCCAGAGGTAAATTCACTATTGCATTATCAGGTGGCAATACACCCGGCAAACTGTTTTCACTTTTAGCTTCAGCATCATTCAGAGAACGGATAGATTGGAAAAAAATATTTGTCTTTTGGGGAGATGAGCGCTGTGTGCCGATGGATAGTGAGCGAAACAATGCTCACATGGCAAAGACATTGCTACTCGATAAAATTAAAATTCCGACAGCAAATATTTATCCCATACCTGTAAATTTAGGACCTGCAGAAGCTGCAAAGAAGTATGAAGAGACGCTCAATTTTTTTTTTGGCGAAGAGCTACCATCATTTGATCTCATATTATTAGGCCTTGGTGATAATGGCCATACTGCTTCATTATTTCCCTACACATCTGTGCTGATAGAAACTCATCATTGGATAAGAGAAGTACATGTAGAGGAGCAAAAAGAATGGCGCATCACGATGACTGTGCCGCTGATCAATCAGGCCGCCCACATTGCATTCTTAGTAAGCGGCATAGAAAAAGCCAAGGTCCTGCAAACTATTTTGAATGGCCCATATGACCCAGACCAATATCCTGCGCAGCTCATCAAACCTGCTGAGGGGCATTTGTTTTGGTTCGCGGACCAGGCTGCCGCCACAGATCTCAAAACCTGTGAATAGTGTAACGAATTCACATAATTATATAACGGATACATCCGGCAAGTGCTCATCTTTGGATGGCATAATATCTGGACGATCAAGGTTTAGAGGATTCCTTAAAAAAATCATATCATGTGCATGATTTTAATCATACTATCTACGCCACCGTGTTGTACTTTTGCATAACGGCAAAAAATGAAAATACTGCCCTGTCAGGCTTTGAGGTTAAAAAACAAACATTGATATGGAGTACAAGGACTATTACAAAATTTTAGAGATAGATAAAAAAGCTACGCCCGAGGAGATCAAAAAAGCCTTTCGCAAGCTGGCTATGAAGTGGCATCCCGACAAGAATAAGGACAGCAAAGCCGCCGAGGAAAAATTCAAGTTGATCAATGAGGCCAATGAGGTGCTGAGCGATCCCGAGAAACGTAAGAAGTATGATGAGCTTGGCGAAAACTGGGAGCATTTCGATCAGGCCGGTAGACAGCAGGGCGGCGGGGCGAGAGGTCAGCGTGAATACTATGAAGGAGAAGGCGGCAATCCTTTCGGTGGAGGAAATGAGTCTGACTTTTCGGATTTTTTCGAACAGTTTTTCAGTGGTGCAGGCCGCGGTCAGACACAAGGTTCGGGTGGGCGCAGCAATCGCGACTTCAAAGGCGGCGACTACCAGACCGAAATGGAGATCACGCTCGAAGAAGCATACAAAGGCACCGAGCGCATCATACAGCTACCTGATGAGAAACTGCGCATCACTACTAAACCCGGGGCATATACTGATCAACTGCTCCGCATTCGCGGCAAGGGCGACAAAGGCAGCAGCGCCCAGCATAACGGCGACCTCTTCGTTCGAATTTTTGTAAGTCCGCATCCGCAGTTTACCAGAAAAGGTGATGACCTCTACAGAGACCACAGCATTGATCTCTACACGGCAGTGCTGGGTGGCGACACCATAGTAAATACTCTCTCGGGCCAGGTCAAAGTCAAGATCGCTGCGGGAACGCAGAACGGCAAAGCTATCCGCATCAAGAGCAAGGGTATGCCGGTATATGGGAAGCCCGATTCGTATGGCGATCTCTATGTCAATCTGCATGTGCAGCCACCCGAAAAACTCACAGAAAAACAAAAAGAACTATTCGAACAACTAAGATCATTAAGTCTATAAAACCAAAGCATATGTATACGGTAAATATTATCCCCTATCATGAAGAGCACATCCATGTGGCCCTTGCCGACTTTGAAGAGGTGCTGCAGGGTTCCATGCTTAAATATTCCATGCGGCATCTGGTTGCGGCGGGCATTACCTCACGCGAACATTTCAAGATGGCGCTCGAAAAAGCCATGCAGGTATGCAATTACACAGGTATAAATATTGCTAACCACTTCAGGCTGGTATATGTATTTGATGCGGAGGCTGGCAGCCTCGATACCGATTGGTGGATGAGCAGACAGGGCTTTAAGCTCGTGATAATGCAGTATCCGGATGTGAACGAACAGCTCGCCCGCTGGCTATGGCAGTTGTCAGACCCGGAAAATAAAAATGACAAATGGCTCTAAATAAAGACTGCATAATTTAAGGAAGGTTTTATCACATTGCTCTACTTCAATAAGGTAAAACATGTGATAGATGTAACTTTTTTCAGAAATTATATAACAAATTCCACTTCACAAGTATCCATCTTTGCATCGCAATAATGTCGTTGTAAATTAAATCGGATAATTGTATGAAGAGCAATGAAGAACTGCAAAAAGATGTGCAGGATGCAATAAAATGGGAGCCTGCATTATGTAATGCCGAGATCGGCGTTTCGGTCAAAGACGGATTAGTAACGCTGACCGGCGCAGTGGATAGCTATAAAAAGAAGCTACATGCAGAGGATACAGTAAAAAATGTATCGGGGGTAAAAGCGATAATAGAGAAGCTGGAAGTAAATTACAGAACTTCTGATCGCCAAACTGATACAGAGGTCGCGAAAGAAGTGATCAATGCACTGAATGCAAATTGGGAAGTAGGTGACAAAGTGCAGGCAAAAGTAGAACATGGCCATGTCACACTTACAGGTGAGTTGCCTTGGCAATACCAGAAAGAATCTGCTATGGATACCGTCATGAACCTCTCCGGAGTCAAAGGCATTACAAATGCCATTACCATCACGCCTACCACACATGATGAAATAGAAAAACGTGGAATAGAAAGCGCCCTGGCACGCAACTGGGCCATCGATCAGGAAGATGTAAGCGTGGAAGTAACAGGCAACAGCGTTACCCTAACAGGTAGCGTCGAATCGCTCTATCAAAAAGAGGAAGCCGAGCGCATAGCCTGGAACGCTCCCGGCGTCTGGATGGTAGATAATGAAATACGGGTGGGCTATACGGATTAATCTCTGGTATCAAAAGCAAATACAAAATGAAAAATAAAAACATACTGATCTCAGCAGTGATTGTGGCATTGTT
>PLSN01000118.1 GCA_003165135.1 Bacteroidota bacterium | reverse complement strand
TCATCGGACGAACCCGATTTTTTGCCAAGCTTGGCCCTTTTGATCTTGGCATAAAACTCCATCTCATAAGTTGGCCGGTTATCCAGCACTTGTTTATAGTAGTCAGAAGCCTTGGCATAGTCGCCTTTCTTTTCGTATATCTGAGCGAGGATGAAGATAGGCCTGACGCGTTCACTTTTCTTTTTGGTCATCGTGAGAAATGTCTCAAGGGGTTTGACAGCGTCGTTGTAATTCTTTTGATTCATGAAGTTTTCAGCTTCATCAAGTTCTACCTGTTTATCATAATTGGTATAAAATTTATCATCGTGCCTCATTAGTTGGATCACCGCAGAGGCTTCAGTATACTTCTTCTGAGCAGAGTATGTCTTGGCGAGCCAGACAAGTGCCTCGGAACGTGCAGGAGCATGAATGAAAAGCGATTTGGATGGCCTTTCATCTATTTTGTTGAGCAGTAGGTTGCCTTTATCATCGAGTACCTGCTCAAATTTAGGTTTGACAGGCGCCTTTTTTTTCATGGTAGGCTTAGCGATCTTGCCCATTTTCTTCATTTCCTTCACATAGTCCACGCCATTTTTGTATTCTGTAGTAGTATATTTGAAGAAGGCGAATGCCTTGTCATAGTTTCCCTTGATATAATTGGCCCTGCCCATCATGACAAAATCGTCGTCAGCATAGTTGCTGGTCTTGTGAACCTGGACTGATAGGGTAAGCCTTTTTTCTATCTCCTCCAGATCGGTGGTTGAGCCTTTTGCTTCTTTAGGGTCTGAATAGGTAAAAAGTGGCAAAACTTCCTTGTAGTTGTCCTTGTGGGACTTGTCAAGGGCTGCATAAACAGCTTTCATTTTTTCATTAGCATTAAAATATGCGTTGTAGTGGCCCGTTATATCCTGATAGGCCCATGTAGCCGCAGGGGCATGGTTGGTGGTAGAGCAACCTGCCATCAATAGGAAAATGCAAAATGCTGCAAATATTAATACCTTCGTAAAGCGCAATTTTTTAACTTTTGTGAGGCCGTCCATAGGTAGGCCCGATCAATAACTGTAAAAGAACAAATTTATTTTATTTTGGCCGAAAAATATAACGACAGACGAGAAAGTGATATCAGAATAGCAGACGATAGGCAGGAAGGACAGGCCTTTTTGTCACTTGTCACTCACCCTTTTTATTATGGCTGACCGTATCAAAACACGAAGGGATAGTACCCTAAAGAACAAGTTCCGGTTTGTAGTGCTGAATGATGAGACTTTTGAGGAAAAGTTCTCCCTCACGCTCACCAGGATGAATGTATGGATATTCGTCAGTACGATAGCNNGTTTTGGCGATTATAACTACCGCAGTCAGATAGTGGCACTCACATTCAGGACCGATTCTATGGAGAATGCACTACAGCAGAGGTCATTGTGGCTCGATGATATCAGCAACGTAGTAAACGGGAAGAATGACACCAGCTCAAAGAATGTCGCCGGGACAGTATCCGCAAGAAAGGACACCAGCATCCATCTGGGTGAGCCAACAGATGAGGAAAAGCAACTACGCAAGGACGTCGATGAGGAGCAAAGCTATGCGCTGAGCTATAAAATGGACAAGAAAGATGGGGTGAAGGCCCAACTCAATGAATTTCACTTTTTCCCGCCTGTGGGAGGCTATGTGACCGATGAATATGACCCCAAAAAGGAGCATTATGGTATAGATGTGGCGGCACCAGCGGATGCTCCGGTCAAGGCAACACTAGACGGGACGGTCATCTCAGCGGGTTGGAACTATGAAACCGGCTATGTGATAGCAATCCAGCATAAGGATAACATAATAAGCATATATAAGCACAATGCTAAAATATTCAAGAATGTTGGTAACTTTGTCAAAGCAGGGGACGTAATAGCCACCGTCGGAAGTACAGGTGAGCTTAGTACCGGTCCGCATCTGCACTTTGAGATCTGGCACAACGGTGTCAGCCTGAACCCTAAGGATTACGTGATCTTTAACTAAAAAAACACTAAGCAAATGTCAATGTTCGGAAAAAAAGAAGGATCCGCACTGCCGAATCCCAAGGCAATGAACCAGCTCGGTCAGGGTACCGTGATAAACGGTGAGATCAACTCTGATGCAGATATACGTATTGACGGCACGGTGAGAGGGAATGTTGTGTCTAAAGGCAAAATAGTGCTTGGAGCCTCAGGCCTCATAGAGGGCGACATACGCTCTGAGAATGCCTATCTCGAAGGCCGTGTCAATGGCAAGGTAGAAGTAGCCGATCTACTTATACTTAGCAAAACAGCCTTCGTCAATGGCGATATCATGATCAAAAAGCTCGTAGTCGAAGAAGGCGCCAAGTTCAATGGCAAGTGTACCATGGGTGTCCAGGTGAGCCGCCAGCAGACAGATACCAATGCCAATGTATCTTCTGATACCAATAATGTCAGGCCGATCAACAAAGCGGTTTAATCGATCTCGGATTTCGGAGTTTTGATTTCTGATTGACTTACAATCATGGCTAATTGTTTCCTCTTTTTACTTTTATAGGGAAACACACTATTGTTTTCTTTCTGTTTTCAAGCTCGTTCTTTATGCTCCAATCATCCAAATCAGAACGACCTGCATCCCAGAATTTTTCATAAAAATAAAATTGTGGGTCATTGGTCCTGATTTTAAATTTTACTTGGTTTGATGACAGTGGCTGTAATATTTTAGTAAAATAATATGGCCCATCAATATGAATAGTAGTACCTGCCTTATTCATATTATCTTCCTCAGTAAAATAGTCTATTAATGTATCCTGCTCAAAGTAGCCCCGATAATGAGGGAAATCTATTGTAGTATCTGATCCATCTAAACCGTGTCTTCTCCACATGCACTTTTGATCTAAACATCTCTTGTAATTTCCTGTTGTATCAAAATCTTCATTATTATATGTGTTCATCACTATTATGTTGTGGGAGGAAGTATTTGTTCGTGTTATCACTACTTCATATTTGTTGGAATCAATCAAGGTAGTTGTATAATTATATCTGATACCTTTATAAATAACTTCGTCTTTATTATCTTGAGCTGA
>PLSN01000117.1 GCA_003165135.1 Bacteroidota bacterium | reverse complement strand
TTTTTTTATTTCAATCGTAAATATCGCCGCACATGAGCAAGAGTGCTATCGTAATAGGTGCAGGTATAGTCGGCCTGGCCACTGCTAAGTCTTTGGCAGAAAAGGGCTACAAGGTCACCGTCTTCGAGCGTAACGGAAAAGCAGTAAGCGCTTCTATCCGCAACTTCGGTATGGTGTGGCCTGTCGGTCAGCCATATGGCCATCTCTATGAACGCGCACTCAGGTCACGCGCTGCATGGAAGCAGGTCTGCGACGAGTCAGGTATCTGGTACAATCCCTGTGGCTCGCTTCTTTCTGCATATCATAACGACGAGCTCGATGCCATCAGAGAGTTCACAGATAAAGAAAGTACACTCAGGCCAATCAAACTTCTTACTAAAGAAAAGACGCTGAATATATCTCCTGTNNATGGAGTGAGACGGAGATCATCGTAGACCCTCGTCAGGCCATAGCGGAGATGCCCGCATATCTTCAATCCAAGTATGACATCACCTTTCATTTCAACAGGGCCGTCAATCGCATAGAGTATCCCAAAGTCTACTCAGGTAAAAATATCTACGAAGCCGATCAGATATTCATATGCAATGGTGCCGAGTTTGAGACTTTGTACCCGGAGGTATTTGCAGAGAGTGGTATCACTAAGTGTAAACTCCAAATGCTCCGTACCGTACCTCAACCTGGCGGGTGGAACACCGGCCCGGCCCTAAGCGCGGGACTCACACTCACACATTATGGAGCTTTTCAAAATCTCACAAGTCTAGCTGCACTCAATGAGAGATACAATCGCGACATGCCTGAGTATGTAAAATGGGGCATACATGTGATGATCTCGCAGAACCAACTCACCGAGGTCACCATAGGCGACTCGCATGAGTATGGTCTGGTGTTCGATCCCTTTGACAGAGAATATATCAATCGTCTTATCCTTGATTATCTCAAGACCTTTGTCACGCTCAAAGATTTCAGCATTGGTCAAACATGGAATGGCATCTATCCCAAGCTCAAAGGCAAAACAGAATTCGTATCACGTCCCGAGAGCGGAGTCACCATCATCAATGGCCTTAGCGGTGCGGGTATGACACTGTCATTTGGACTGGCTGAAGAGGTCGTCGGTCAGTTGTGAGGCATTACTTTGTGATCTTTGTGTTCTTAGTGTGATAATCCCTATTTTCACATCATCATGTCAAAGAAGATAGATACTAATCTTTTGCGCAGCTATATGATGGGTGCTGCTGACCCCGTGCGTGGCAGCAAGACCAATTCTTCTATGTTTGGCGAGGAGATAGACCTCCATGTCGATAGTACCCAGTTCAGAGGCGGTAAGAAAGACAATAAGTACGCTATCGAATATCAGCTGGAAGCACTGGACGCCGCGCTCGATAATGCCGTGATGAAGGGTAAGGTCGAGATCAGGATCATTCACGGTCTCGGAAAGGGCAAACTCAAAGAAGAAATACATAAGGTACTGTCCAAACATCCTCAGGTCAAATCCTTCGAAAATACCTATCATGCCCGCTACGGCATGGGTAGCACGATTGTCTACTTTAAATGACAACGCACAGTTTCTGTGTTTAACTGGGGTTTTCCACATCTTTTCCACATTCTATCTTTGTTGTTACTAAAAAACAATAAATATGAAATGGTTCGCAAAATGTATGATCGTGGCAGCTACGCTATGTATAGGCAGCGGAGCCTATGCCCAAACCGCTGAAGCTAATATGGAAAACCCCTCTCTGCTGGCAGAGGCCAAAACCCCTGCCGAGATACAAGGCAAGGAAATAGTACTCACTCTACAGAATGACTGCACCAGGCATATCACCGTATTTGCCGGGTCAAAGAAAATGGTATTCGACGGCAAGAGCGAAGGGATAGGTGGCAAGAGTACCAATACACTCTACCTCCGCGAGAATGATGTGGTCTGTATCATGAATGACCCTAAGAACATTCAGGCATGTGCTATCGCAAAGCCCGGTGTGACCAAAGTCGAGATCAACCCGTCGGGCAATGGCTTCGTGAAGTAAATACCATTTATACATCAAAAAATACCGCCCGTCATCCTGAGCGAAGCCGAAGGGTGACTCATCAGGGTTTGTCATAGGTTCGGCTACGCTCACTATGACAGTGCAGTTTTAATGTCTAATCGTATAATACAAGGTTTAATTGACAAAGAACAATCAGCCATCTGTATAATGCAGGTGGCTTTTTTATTTGATATGCGACCTCTTGAATAGCCCCGCGTTTTAACGCGGGGACGGATGGTTTTTAGGTTTGGCTAAAGCCTTACTATTGTTTTGATCTAAACTCCGCGTTAAAACGCGGAGCTATTAAAAGTGAATCAGGCAAGAGCAGCCCGGAAAACGTATTTTTTGGTAATTAATTGCTTGAAAATAGCTGCAACATTTTTTCACTTATACATTAAAATTATTTCTTTTTTACCACCTTTACCCCCCTTTTTCGAAAAAAGTCAAGGCCTTAAAAATAAATCCACTAAACATAAACGATTTTAATATTAATAATACCAAAATGTATAATGAATATTTGTTTTAGGGATTCATTTTGTCGTGGAGTATGCGAGGCGACATTTTATTTGGCTTGTCTGTCATAAAAAAAGTATTCTTCAGCGTCAGTACTGCTATCCAGGGAGATAACTGTTTCTTGAGCGCGGCATCGAGGAGCTTGGCCTCAAAGATGCTCTCTATCCTCAGCATTAGCTCCATGATGTCATCATTTTGGTAATAGGTTTTCTTCCAGTAGCCCCAGATGTGCCTGTAGTGGCCGAGCTTGGTTAGCGCCTTGCCGAGGAAGAGGCTCTCGCCCTCTGTGGCTTCTTTCTCGATGTCATTGAGTGCGGTGTATACTGCTGCCGCAGTCCATTTCTGAGCATTAGGATGCTTGTCGTAGGGATTGGTGTACTGTTTGTTTTCCATTTTTTAAATTGTTTAATTTATGCAAATATAGCTAATAATGCTAATTTTGCAAAATAAAATTATTGGCTGTTATGTCCCCCGCTGGCGGGGGTGGCCGAAGGCCGGGGGTGGAGTGGCCGAAGAAGCCCAATCTCTACGCCGCAGTTTTTCCACCCCCGGCTGCGCCGACCCCGCCAGCGGGGTACAA
>PLSN01000081.1 GCA_003165135.1 Bacteroidota bacterium | reverse complement strand
CAGGCAACTATCGATCTCTTTGTCATGGAATATTATTTTATGTAAAAGTACCAAAAACTTAACAGTGAAATCATAAAATCGGTAAATCCGGAAATCAGAAATGCAAAAACCTGCTTTACAGATTTCCAGATAGACTGATCACTGTTTTTTGAATGTATAATTTCTTTTAAAACCATAAATTCACCTCAGAATAAAATAAAAATAAGCAATGGGCGATAATCAGCTGGGTGTGGGGTCGAGGATAGAACATCCGAAATATGGCAAAGGAGTGATCGTAGATGTGGATGCATCATATTACTCGATATGGTTTAGAGATGGCGGCTCGACTCGCGGCATAGACCGCAGCTATGAGGGTCTGCAAGTACTGGAAAAGGTGGAAAGTGAATTCATACCCGTCACGCTTCAGGAAATAGAGAAGGCGCTCGAAAATGTACTGGACAGAAAAGCAGCTCTCTCTGAGACAGTCGAGTTGGCTGGTAAATGGATCGGCGGCACACTACTGATGAAACCCGGCAGCGGAGACCTGGCACCTAAGGAAATACCAATTGAGACTTTTTTTCACAAGATAGTGATGGTGCGCGACAGGCTGCGTGTACTGGAGCAGAATATTAATGCGCATAAGACCATGAGCGATGAGGAGAAAGTAGACCTGCAGCAATACATCACCCGCATATACGGCTCACTGACCACTTTCAATGTACTCTTCAAAAATCAGGAGCAATACTTCAGGGGAGCGAGTAAGGAATGAGAATGTGCCAATTGATTAATATGCCAATGTGCTAATTGGAAATTAAATCATACATCAGCAATCACAAATCATAAATAATTAGAGTTTCTTATCATCCACACCTTCCAGCCATGCTTTTACTTCAGCAATGACCGGCTGTACGGTAGTAGGCTCAAATGGATTATTCAGATGTGCCAGCTTGACCAGATCGAGGAAAGACTTGCTGCCACCTGCCTTGCAGAGGGTGAGATAGTCCGGCCATGCGGTCTTATCGCCATGCTGAGAGCGGCTCCAAAACTGTAGTGCACATATCTGTGCCAGACAATAGTCGATATAGTAGAACGGTGAACGGAATATGTGTCCCTGTCTCTTCCAGAAGCCACCCTTTTCAAGATATTCCACACCATCAAAATCCATATACGGGCGATACTTGGCGTCGATCTCTTTCCATGCCTGATTGCGTTGCGTAGGCGTCATATCAGGATTCTCATATACCACATGCTGAAACTCATCCACTGCTACGCCATATGGCAGAAACAAAATAGCAGATGATAGATGTGAAAATTTATATTTCTCTGTATCTTCTTTGAAAAAAAGCTCCATCCATGGCCATGCGAAAAACTCCATGCTCATAGAGTGTATCTCACATGCTTCATATGTCGGCCAGAGATATTCCTCTATGCTGTTATTACGACTTTGATAACACTGGAAGGCATGTCCAGCCTCGTGTGTCAGCACATCTATATCATGAGAGGTGCCATTGAAATTGGAGAAAATGAACGGTGCCTTGTATTGTGAAAAGTGAGTGCAATAGCCACCTGTTTGCTTGTTTTTCTTATTGACCAGGTCCATAAGGTCATATTGCATCATAAAATCAAAGAACTCTCTCGTCTCAGGAGACAGTTCCTCATACATCTTTTTGCCATTCTCAATGATCCATGCAGGGTCGCCTTTAGGAGTGGCATTGCCTGATATATAGTTAAGAGGGACATCGTAAAATTTCAGCGTGTCCAAACCAAGTCTTTCGTGCTGTCTTTCGCGCAGATGATTAGATAGAGGCACGACATAATCGAGTACCTGCTTGCGAAACTTGACCACATCAGCTGCGTTGTAGTCTGTGCGAAGCATACGGTCATACCCCAACTCCACAAAGTTTTTGTAGCCGAGTTTTTGCGCTATGCGAGTACGGGTCTTTACGAGTTTGTCATATATCGCGTCAAACTTATCTGCATTGGCATCCCACCATTTATATTCAGCTTCAGATGCCTCGCGACGTGTCTCCCGGTCTGTAGATTGTTTGAATGGGTCCAGGCCGGTGAGATTGTATTTCACTCCTCTAAACTCAACCTCAGCAGTTGCAACCAGCTTTGAATACTCGGTGCCTAGCCTATTCTCTTCCTGCATATCGCTGATGACCGTAGGGCCAAAACTACGGACACTGACCTTGGCAATGTCAAATATTTGTTTGCCAAATTTATTCTCCAGCTGTTTTTTGAAAGGCGAATTATTAAGTGATTTATAAAACTGGATATTCAGGTCTCTGAATAGAGGTTCAGAAGTATCATAAAACTCCTGCTCGCTTTCATAGAATGAGTTAGATATATCTATCGAATTCCTCACATTGGCTATGCTGCTGGCAGTCTGAAATTCAGCTTTCAGGTCATTGATCTCTGTGATGACAGCCTCCTGAATAGTGCAGTCTGCGGCGTTATCAAATTTTTCCAACAATCCTTTAAAAGCACTTTGCACTTTGTCCAGGTCAGGCCTGCGATACTCTATTTCAGAAAATTTCTTCATCGGATATTTCATGTGATTTTTAAAGGACAATAAAATCTGCCAATTCCTATTTGAAATTGCAGCTGGCAAATATAAATGAATTTGGGACTCTTCCGAAACATC
>PLSN01000289.1 GCA_003165135.1 Bacteroidota bacterium | reverse complement strand
AACCCGTAAAGGGTTTGAAACCCTTTACGGGTTGAATGAAGAAAGATACATGCACACTCCTCACGAAATATTAAAGCAGTATTGGGGCTTTGACCACTTCAGGCCGATGCAGGAGGAGATCGTGCAGTCAGTCCTCGACGGACATGATACGCTCGCACTGCTACCCACGGGCGGCGGCAAATCACTATGCTTTCAGGTTCCAGCCATGTGCATGGACGGTATATGTATCGTTGTCTCACCACTCATCGCCCTCATGCGGGATCAGGTCATGAACCTCAACCAACGCGGCATCAAGGCCATAGCGATACATACAGGCCTGCCTAAAGGCGAGATAGACCGTCTGCTGAATAATGCTGTCTTTGGCGATATTAAGTTCCTCTATGTATCTCCCGAGCGGCTTGGCACAGAGGATTTCAAAGTGAGGGTAAAGGATATGAAAGTGAACCTCATCGCTATCGATGAAGCGCACTGCATCTCGCAGTGGGGATATGATTTTCGTCCTGCTTATCTCAAGATCATTGCACTACGGGAACTCTTGCCCAATATACCCATCATAGCCCTCACAGCCACTGCTACAAAGCCGGTAGTAAAAGACATCCAGGACAAATTGCTTTTCACAAATGGGAAAGTATTTCAGAAAAGCTTCGTACGACATAATCTGAGTTATGTATTACGAAAAGCAGATGACAAAAACCAACAGCTGCTTGATATCCTCAAAAAAGTCAAAGGTTCAGCAATCGTCTATGTTCGCAGCCGCAGAAAAACGAAAGAAATATCCGACTATCTGAAGCGTAACCGCATCAGTGCGGACTTCTATCACGCAGGGCTCGATAATGACGAGCGCAGTAAACGACAAACGGCTTGGATCACCAATAAGACACAGGTGATAGTCTGCACCAATGCATTCGGCATGGGCATAGACAAACCCGATGTGCGCTCAGTGATACACATAGAACCAACAGAGAGCATTGAGGCATATTTTCAGGAAGCAGGTCGCGCAGGCCGTGATGAACAAAAGGCTTATGCTATTCAGCTCACGACTCCTGCCGACAATGAAGACCTGCTAAAGAGCAAGACCGAACATATTCCTTCATACAAAGAGGTCAAAGAAATGTATGACAGCATATGCGGCGAAGCAAATATCCCATTCAATACCGGCGTGGGCCGGTTGTTTGATTTTGATCTGTCCGTCTATGCCAAAAAGCATGACTACTCCCCTATCAAGGTCATGAATGTGCTTAAACTGCTTGAGTCACAGGAGCTGCTTTTCGTCAATGAAGGTTTTCAGTCTTCAGCCAGGATAAAGGTGGTAGTAGGCAAAGATGTCCTGTACAAATTTCAAGTGGAGCATCGCAATTTCGAGCCACTCATCAAAATGATCCTTCGTACATGTAGCGGGGTCTTTGAGGATTATGTCAACTTTAATGAAGCTGCTATTGGCACCAAGGTCAAACTCTCGGGGCCGGAAACGGTTTCGACCCTACAACGTCTGAATGACCTGAATATATTCTCCTACATACCGCGCCGCGAGAAGCCGCAGATAGAACTCCTGCAAAACAGGATGAAAAAAGATGAACTGATACTGGACAAGAAATTCATCGAAGACAGAATCGAGGGATTTAAGGAAAGAATAGAAAGTGTACGTGCCTATCTCGCCAATACAACCATCTGCCTGAGCAGGTACCTGGTGCAGTACTTTGGCGAGACAGATTCAGAGGATTGCGGTATCTGCTCTGTCTGTTTGAGCAAAAAGAAAGAGGCATTATCGAATCTTGAGTTTGAAACCATAGCCAATACTATTCTTGAGATGGTAAAAGAGCCGATGACATTCCATGATATTGATATTAATATCGATGCCAGTATGGAAAAAACCAAAGAGGTAATAGAATGGCTGACCGACAATGGTAAGATAGGCAGAACCGAAGACGGCAGGATTTTTTTGAAAAAATAAGATTACTAATTTCGTTATCTATGACGAAACAAACCCAGATGTGACAAAGTCTCACAAAATAATCCTTACCGTCACCAATGACCTGATCTACGATCAGCGGATGCAGCGTATCTGTACATCGCTGACATCAGCAGGCTATGAGGTAGAACTCGTCGGCAGAGAGCTTAGCACATCGAAACCACTTGATAAATATCCTTTCGTACAGACCCGGTTAAAATGCTGGTACAATAAAGGCAAGTTTTTCTATCTGGAATATAATCTCAGGTTGTTTTTTTATCTCCTTGTTAATCAGGCTGACATTATTTGCTCGATAGATCTGGACACAATTGTAACTGGATATTATGCAGCCAGGCTCAAAGGCGCCAAGATCGTCTATGATGCACACGAGTATTTTCCTGAGGTGCCGGAGGTCGTTCGCAGGCCGCTGATACAGCGTATCTGGAGATGGGTAGAACGCACCTACACCCCAAAGGTCGATCTCGTTTATACTACCACTCAGAGCATATCTGAGGTCTTCGAAAAAGAATATAAAAGACCGGTTTACACTATCAGAAATCTACCCTTTTTAGAAGACAGTCCCATAGCAGTTCCACCAGGCAAGCCATACCTGCTCTATCAGGGTGCGCTCAACGAAGGCCGTGGACTGGAGCACCTGACCAGCGCTATGACGGATCTGGATATTGATCTCTATCTGGTGGGCGACGGGGATATAACAGATCAACTGAAAGCACTGGTGTCCAAATTCGGGCTGGAGGACAAGGTAAAGTTTCTCGGCTTCAGGAAGCCGGCCGAACTCAAGCAGATCACTGCTCAGGCATATATTGGCCTGAACCTGCTCGAAAAGAAAGGCCTGAGCTATTATTATTCGCTGGCAAATAAGTTTTCCGACTACATTCATGCAGGTATCCCACAGATATGCATTAACTTTCCCGAATACAAACGGATCAACGATGAGTATAATATTGCGCTGTTGGTTGAAAACCTGGATCAAAACACCATAAAAACGGCAATCGAGCGTCTATTGAAAGACAAAAAAATGTATGGGGAATTCAAAGAAAACTGTTTGGTTTGCAGGCGGGAATTAAACTGGCAATCCGAGGAGAAAAAACTGATCTCACTTTATGAGCGACTCAACTGAAAAACATCTGCATATAGTATCGTTTAATATCCCCTATCCGCCGGACTATGGCGGCGTCATAGATGTGTATTACAAGATAAAGGCTCTCTACGATCTCGGTGTCAAAGTCCACCTTCATTGTTTTCATTACGGCCGCGAAGAGTCTGCCGAACTGGAGAATATCTGCGAATCAGTACAATACTATGAGCGAAAGAAATTTTATCAGGCCCTATACTCTTCTGTGCCATACATAGTCGGATCGAGGCGATCAGGGGAACTGCTTGAAAACCTCTCAGCAGATGACTACCCTATTTTATTTGAAGGACTACACACATGCCTGTATCTCTCACATCCCT
>PLSN01000025.1 GCA_003165135.1 Bacteroidota bacterium | reverse complement strand
ATGCAGGTTTTCAACTTGCCAGGGATAATTTATGGTAAGCTGAAAGCTTACTTTATTTTAGGTCGATTTGGAAACATAGACCAGAGGGGTTTTCATACACTCTCATTATCAATTGTCAATTATCAATTATAAACTTACATTTAGCCCTGTAAAATCAAAACTATGCGCAATAAAATACTCCTGCTATCACTGATCGGACTCATCATGGCATCCTGCAAACCTAAAGCACCGGACAACTCTGTNNTATCTCGATACTTACAATCCCCAGTATCAAAAGCTCTACTACACCGACCAGCTCGCACAGTGGCAGCTCAATGTCCATATCGTCGATGGCGATACGATGGGCCAGCATGTGGCATCAGAGGCTGATGAGGCCTTGTCAAACTACACAGGCAGTGTGGCCAATATCGACTCGGTAAAGAGGTTCATGGCGATGAAGGATAAGCTCACCAAGATACAGGTGCTGCAACTGGAGGCTATGCTATACCTTGCGGGCAATAACCCTGCTACAGCCGGCGATGTGGTGAAGAAGCGCATAGACATGCAGAATGCAGAGCTACAGAAACTCTATGGATTTAAGTTTATGATGAATGGTAAGGAAGTAACTCCAAATCAGATAGATAATATCCTGCGCAAGTCCACTGATATGAAAGAGCGTCTCGCCGCATGGGAAGCTAGTAAGGAAGTCGGGAAAAAGCTCAAACCCGGTCTGGTACAGCTCCGCGACCTTCGTAATAAAAGCGTAGCNNTATATGGTGTCGCAGTATGGCATGAGTAGTGATGAGATGCTGAAGCTCACACGCAGTTTCATACATGATATATGGCCTATCTACCGTGAGCTGCATACATGGACACGCTATCATCTAGCTGAGCAATATAAACAGCCGGTGCCTGAATATATACCTGCACAGTGGCTGCCAAATCGCTGGGCACAGGACTGGAGCGAGTTGGTAGATGTGAAAGGACTGAACATAGATGGCTATCTGAAAAACAAAGGTGCTGAGTGGATACCACGTGAGTCGGAGAAATTCTACATGAGCATAGGGTTTGATTCGCTCTCGCCTGACTTCTGGAAGAACTCATCACTGTATCCGCTCGCTGTCAATGCCGGATATAAAAAGAACACACATGCATCCGCATGGCATCTGGATCTCGACAAAGATATCCGCTCACTGCAAAGCATCGAGGCCAATACAGAATGGTGGGCTACCTGTCTGCATGAATTCGGGCATGTGTATTATTTCAAAGCATATTCCAATCCCAATGTGCCTATAGTGCTCCGCAATGGCGCTAATCGTGGCTATCATGAGGCATTTGGTACGATGATGGGACTGGCCTCTATGCAGAAACCTTTTCTAGTTGGCCTCGGTATGATCGATTCTAATGCCACCAGCAATGATACACTGAAGCTCCTCAAAGATGCGCTGCAATATATCATACAGATACCATGGTGTGCCGGNNTCTCTCTATTCAGAAAGTCTTTCGCCTGATCAGTTTAACGCTAAATGGTGGGAGCTGGTGAAAAATATACAAGGTATAGTTCCGCCTTCGGATAGAGGTGAGGAATACTGTGATGCAGCCACCAAGACACATATCACAGACGATGCTGCAGCATATTATGATTACTGCATCGCCAATGTGCTGCTCTTTCAGGTGCATACATATATAGCAGACAGCATCCTGCATCAGGACCCTCATGCCACCAACTATTGGGGCAATAAGGAAGTGGGCAATTTCCTGAAAAAGATCATGACTCCCGGTGCGAGTGTGGATTGGCGTGAGCACCTGCAGAACTGTATCCATAGTGACCTTAGCGCTAAGCCAATGGTGGCTTATTTCGCGCCGCTCATGACATGGTTGAAACAACAAAACGCAGGCAGGAAATACACACTGCCTGAGAAAGCGCCTTATTAATTAATAGTGAATAGTTAATAATTAATAATGAATAGTAGGTGAATACTGGATTATATGTACTGTTGGTATAAATAAGGAATAGTTAACCTAGTTGATAGGCCATTTGTACAAACATTTTATTTCTTTGTAGAAATACATTTCGATCATTATATGAAGCACCTTCTGTTAGTCTCGCTGTTTGCCATCATTGTGCAGGCAGGTTCAGCTCAGGTTACTTATCCCATTTCGACATACAATACCACTCCTGATGCTTTTCGCTATCTGCTCCTGACCAATCAGCAGATAGAAGACAATGATACTATCAATGAGGAGATACTGGACCTCGTGAGCCCGATGGTGACTGACTCCATACTTGGCAGAAAGAAAGAGCACCATCAGGTTTTTCTGGTAGGATGGTTCATACATGCTTTCGGAAATTACAACTGGCGTGCCATTGACATGGTCAAACAAAAATTTGTCGGTACGATCAGAGGGGATGGGCGCAGCGGAGAGGAGGAGTTTACTGAGTACGATATCAACTTTGACCTATATTGCCATCTGCATAAATACTTATGGAAAGCTTTTAAGTCATTCGATAGACAGGGCAAGATTAAACGCCAGGACATCAGGGCCCAGTTTCACATTCATCATCATAAGCCCACTGATTACACGGTGGCTCCGTTTGTGCGCGATACCAACAAGGTAGACATGTATCAGTACCGGGAGCACTGCGAACTGACACCGCCGCGTGAGTATAGGTCGATGCTGAATTATTTGTTTTATCCTATACTGCCCGGGATCAATATAGACAAGCATCCGAACTTTGGTACACGATATCCGTCCATGGGATTCTATGGGGCGAGCTGTATGGACTGCAATCATAACTGCCATCCCGAGATACATCCATATGAGTGGATATGGTGGATGAACCTGCATAATGGCTCCGCGACTGACAAGACATGGATGGTGGGCCTGCTCAAAGACGGCAGCAACCGTTTTCACCATTGGTCACACAATCCCAAAACAGGCAAGACCACTATACCATTCGCATATAAGGTCGATGATCCCAATGCAAAAGACAGGCTCATTACCATCGAGCATCTGGTGTTTAATCGCTTTATAGATTCTAATCTTACTAAGCTGAATGTACCGCCTACAGCTTTCAATGCTGACAATGATTCACTCCAGGTAAATGTGACAAATGATAAAGGCGTAAAGATACCTATCACTGTAAATTTTAATTTCCCGATGATAGGTAGTGGTCTGAGGTATTGGTTTAGCGATGTCAACTGGGATGAGAAAAACCATATCCTGAGCGGCTATCTGAACCTGGCAACATCGGTGCAGGACCTTTACACCATGCGGGTGACATTCTCAGGGCAGTAAGTTGTATTAAACCTTCTTATATTTCGTATCTTAGTCTTACATATTTTTGAAATGAAAAAAATCTTCCTCGCGGGCCTGATGGCCGGTCTTATTTGCATTTTGCCATCATGTGCAAAGAAATGCCCTACAGCTAGCTACAATCCCTCTGCTGAAAACCAAATAAAGAAGTATTTTTTTAAAGCAGGTAGCTATTGGGTATATCAGGACAGTGCATCAGGCACCATAGACAGCCAATCAGTGTATAATTATTCTCCCAGCCTCGATGTAGTAGTGGGGAACTATTCCGCCGGCAATGGCTTAGTATGTAATAGCTATGGCGATATTTATGGTATGGGCATAGCCAGGTTTTGGAATGGGCTGCTTCATGATTCCATTGGTTTCGGCAATGATCTTAATGTCACTGATGTCCAGATCGCTTATAGTGATTACAATTCGCAATATGACATTTATGATTATCCCATCACGAATAGCAGTCAGACTCTAATTAATTTCAATGTTTCTGGTCATACATTTCCAACAGTCTATAGTTCTATTTCAAACTTTAATTCGCTGATGTACCATGTCGACAGTGTCGGTGTGGTCAAATGGGTTTTTAACGACACTATCAACGGCCAACATACCTGGAACCTGCTCCGATATCATGTTATCAATCCGTAATTAAGATTCGGTTTTAGGAGTTTCAAGTAGTTTTATTAGCCAACTTACAACTTTAGCAACATTTTATTGCACTAATAATCAATTGGTTGAAATTTATTTTAGTACTTTGTATTGCATAATACAGTATAATGTACATATCTTTGCATTGTCAATTATTAGTTTAAACCAATTAAAAAATATAATCATGAGAAAATTATTCTTCATCACCAGCTTTCTGGCCATCACGGCAGCAGCCTTCGCGGGCAATAATAACAACAGGAAAACCATCACACCCGAGAG
>PLSN01000304.1 GCA_003165135.1 Bacteroidota bacterium | reverse complement strand
CACCAGGCGCACCTGCCCTCGGCAAATTTTTTGACCCTTATAATGGTTTCTGGCAAAACGCCGAAAGCACAAACCATTTCAAAGACATCAATCTAAATATCGACGGTCTACGAGATATGGTAGAGGTCTATTTCGATGACAGAATGGTGCCACATATCTATGCCAAAAATGATGAGGACCTCATGTTCATGCAGGGATATATTACCGCTAAGAATAGACTCTGGCAAATGGAGATACAGACCCAAAACGCGGCAGGAAGAGTATGCGAAGTAGCAGGTGACAAAGCCTTGCCGGTAGACAGGCTAAACAGGCGGATAGGTTTGGGGTTCGGAGCGGAAAACTCTAAGGCTTTTATCGAAAAAGATGCAGCGAGTAATGACCTAGTGAGAGCCTATTGCGCAGGAGTCAATGCCTACATAAAAAACCTGAAACCTAAAGACTATCCTATCGAATACAAACTGCTCGGTTATGCGCCGGAGGAGTGGACACCGATCAAAGTCGCACTGCTACTCAAGAATATGGCCAATATGCTTTCCGTCTATGAGTTTGATATTGAGAATACAAACTTTGTTTCAAAATTCGGTGAGGATCAATTTCGATATCTATATCCTGAGCGAGATTCATTCTCGGACTATATTATTCCCAAAGGAACCAAATGGGCTTTCGCACCGGACAGCGCACTCAAAGCTATGCCTGAGGCTATGCCCAAAGGCGATAAGATATCTGACATGGACCATGACTGGAGCGAAGAGTCGTATGACAGGATAATAGAGAAGCCTAAAGAACTCAATGGTTCCAACAACTGGGCGGTGTCAGGTAGCAAGACCAAATCGGGCAGGCCACTTCTCTGCAATGATCCCCACCTGCAACTCAACCTGCCCTCTATCTGGTATGAGATGCACCTTGTTTCACCAACAATGAATGTATATGGAGCTACACTGCCCGGCGCGCCTTGCGTAATTAGTGGCTTTAATGACTCCATTGCATGGGGCGTGACCAATGGAGGGCGTGATGTGCGTGATTGGTTCAAGATCACCTTTAAGGATGACAGCCATAATGAATACCTCGTAGATGGCAAATGGGAAAAGATACAGCGCCGCATTGAGCATATCAAGATCAAAGGTAGTAAGGAGTTTCTCGATACGGTGATGTATACCCGCTATGGGCCTATTGTATTTGACGGAAGTTTCGGAGATGTGAAGTCAAAACAGTACCTCGCTATGAAATGGACAGCCCACCAGGGTTCTAATGAGTTTAAAACTTTCTACCTGCTCAATCAGGGTAAGAACTATGACAACTATATCGAGGCATTAACCAACTATAGTTGCCCTACACAAAATTTCGTATTCGCATCAAGAAGCGGCGACATAGCGATCAAAGAGCAGGGCACACACCCGCTTACAAAGATGTTTGTGACAGATGGCAGCAAGTCAGAAAACGATTGGAACCAGATAATACCAACAGCTCATAACCCAACAGTCAAAAATCCGGAGCGTGGTTTTGTGTCAAGTGCGAATCAATTTCCTGTAGATGAGACATATCCATATCCGGTGACCCACGTCGGTATCTATGAGGACTCACGTGCCATTCGTATCAATAAGCTGCTATCAGATACAAACAAAATGGACGCTGCCTACATGATGAAAATACAGGCGGACAACTATAATGTTTACGCTTCCCTCCTACTGCCTACTATGCTCCGCTTGATAGACCGCAGCAAACTAAAGGGTGAAGAACTGGATGCACTCCAAGCTCTCGACAAATGGGATTATAATGACAATAAAGATTCAAAGGCCACTGTCTATTATGAAGAGTGGGCCACTGAATTCAAGAACATGCTTTGGGATGAGATGAGTGACCCATCACTACCTATGCGCAAACCTAATTCTTTCAGGACAGCATATTTTCTCAAGAATGATAGCACAAGTTCATTCTACGATAATCAACAAACAGGCGAAAAAGAGACCCGTGAAATGATAGTATTAGAAAGTTTTGACAAAGCAATGAACAATCTTAAGCAAAAGCATGGTTCGCTGAGTCAGATACCCGACTGGGGAACGCATAAGGCCACAATGGTGCATCATTTATCTCCGCAGCTGGATGCTTTTAGCAGGATGAATGTATACTGCGGAGGTAATGCCAGCATTGTGAATGCCACGACCCATGACCACGGGCCTAGCTGGCGGATGATAGTGGACTTTGGGGATATGAAAGCATATTGCCTGTTCCCGGGTGGTGAGTCTGGCAATCCCGGCAGCAAGTTCTATGATGATATGATAGACAAATGGGCTAAGGGAGAATATTATATGGCAAAATTTGAACCCAAAGAGCAGTTGGAGAAAGAGAAATTATTTAAGCTAGTCGCAAGTCATGAGTAATGAGTCGCAAGCATAATTAAAAATCAATTTGATAAAAATGAAACTTATATCAGCCATTATTACTGTCATTATTATCAGTGCCATACTGGAGAATTTCCTGCCATGGTGGATCATAGCACCGGTAGCGTTTGTAGTTTGTTATTTATTCAAACTGAAATGGCATATTGCTTTTCTGGCCGGGTTCCTTGGCTTATTTATCCTTTGGGCGGGGATGGCATTCCTGATCGATCACGCCAATGAACATATACTTTCTGACAGGGTCTCGGTTTTATTCTTTAAATCTGTCAAGCCATTCGCACTGGTCATTATGACCGGGGTCATAGGCGGATTGGTAGCAGGCTTTTCGGGAATGGCGGGTTCGCTTTTGGCAAAGAAGTAAAACCAAATTTTATTTAATTTCACATTGTCGTTGAAACCGACCGTCACCTTTTAAAATATAATATCATGCCTCACTACATCACGCGCGGTTCGATACCTCACAAACGGCACACACAGTTTCGCAAGCCAGACGGCAACCTATACTCCGAGCAACTGGTCAGCACGGAGGGTTTCTCCAATATTTATTCTATCATTTATCATGTCCATCCGCCTACTGTCGTAACAAAGATAGACCACCCGATGAATGTAACCCCTGTCATAGCTGCTGACAAAAACATGCAGCACCGTTGTTATAAAGGTTTTAAAGTAAGGCCGGAGCAGGATTATCTTCACTCTCGTAAATATGTATTGGTCAATAAAGATGTCTATATCTCTCTGGCTGCGCCTCAGCAGAGCATGGCACATTTTTTCAAAAACTCAGGTGCAGATGAAGTGATATTCATACATGAGGGATCAGGGAAACTAAAGACAGCATATGGTGAATTGAAATTCAGCTATGGGGATTATGTGGTAATACCACGTGGTACAATATATCAGCTCGAATTTGATACTGACAAAAACAGGCTTTTCATAGTCGAATCATTCTCACCTGTTACCTATCCGCATAGATACAGAAACGAGTTCGGCCAGTTGCTGGAGCATTCACCTTACTGCGAGCGTGATATCCGCGGACCCGAGAACCTTCAGACGCACGACGAGAAAGGCGATTTCTTAGTGTATATCAAACGGGATGACATGCTGTATCCGTATCATTATGCCTATCATCCTTTCGATGCAGTGGGTTGGGATGGCTGCCATTATCCGTTTATATTCTCGATACATGATTTCGAGCCCATCACAGGGCGTGTACATCAGCCACCTCCGGTACATCAGACTTTTGAGGCCCGGAATTTTGTGATATGTAGTTTCGTACCCCGTAAATATGATTATCATCCGCTCTCTATTCCTGCACCATACTTTCACAGCAATGTGGACAGTGATGAAGTGCTATACTATGTAGATGGCGACTTTATGAGCCGTAAACATGTGGAGCGCGGGATGATCACGCTGCACCCTATCGGTATTCCGCACGGTCCTCAGCCGGGCATGGTGGAGAAAAGCATTGGTAAAGAGGAAACAAAAGAACTGGCGGTAATGGTAGATACCTTTCACCCGCTGATGATCTGCAAGGACGCACTGGAGCTCGAAGATCCTACTTACTATCTCAGTTGGAATGAGCAAAGCAGCGGCGGTGTTCCTCCTATAGAGTAATTATTTTGTCCTGATTTATTCTTCAACTATTCTGGAGTTACAATTGATAAATTCAAGCAGCGCAAATAGTATCCGGAGGTTTTCTACAATAATTTTACATTTACAAAAAGATACAAATGGCTAAAACCAAACCTGTACCAGTCAAAAAAAGAGAAGTCAAACCAACGCAAGCCAAAGCCTCTTCATTCTCATTTGCCAAATTTGCTGACTGGACTCATATCATCATCATCACGCTGCTTTTCTGGATAGTTTATTCCAATATTTTTGATAAAAAACCGGACATGAACGGCGATAATTTCGCCTATTACCTGCTCGGCAAAAGACTTGCCACCGGGCAGGGCTATACCAATGCGACTGAGATACACCACTTGCCGCACACTCACTTCCCTCCCGGTTACCCTATGCTGCTGGCATTGTTTATGAAGACAGTGGGCGACGATCAGGACACGCTGAATTTCATGAATGGCCTGATGATGTACGGCTCTTTATTGTTGTTGTATTTTATGATCAAACGCCTGACAGCTTCTTCAGCTTTGGCCTTTGCGGCGACGTTTGTTTCAGCGCTGAACTCACACCTGCTGCGAAGTTCCACCATTACCATGAGTGAGATCCCGTTTTTGTTCATCAGCTTTCTGGCGATATATGCATTCATCAGGGCGGTCGATGATCCGCGAAGCCTGAAGAGCCCCTGGCTATATGTATCCATAGTTTCTATTGTGATATGCTATCATACCAAAACAACTGCATTGGCGCTGATCGGCGGTGTAGCAGTCTATCTTCTTTTTGCGAAAGACTGGAAGCGCCTTGCTGTGGTAGTGGCAGGTTTTGTTGTTTTGTGTTTACCCTGGCATTTCAGAAACAGCGGCCTCGGTGATTCACATATGGGGCAACTCATGCAGGTCAATCCATATAAACCGGAATTGGGCAATTTAACAAGCAGTACATTCATTGATAGAGTTCATCATAATTTCGTCCGTTATATATCTACAGATATTCCATCAGGCGTTCTCTCATTGGAAGCCAATTTCGAAAAAGCCCCAACAAGCTTTTGGCTGATGGGCATACTGATCATCGGATTAGTGCTATGGGGCATATTTAAGCTCAGGGATTTTCGGCTTATGTTTCTGGGGTATATCGGCGGCACGCTCGCTATACTGATGATATGGCCTGACATCTGGGGCGGCATACGTTTTATCCTGCCGCTGATACCGATAGCTGTTTTTCTGGCTTTGTATGGGATCAAAGAACTTATTGCACTGGCGCTCGGAGAAAAGAACATGACCTTTGTGCCGTATATTTTCCTGTTATTTGGTTTACTATACACCAAACCTATCTCGGCACTTGAAGAGCAAGCT
>PLSN01000068.1 GCA_003165135.1 Bacteroidota bacterium | reverse complement strand
CCCTTTGAGGGTTTCCCCTGTGGTCCCCTCACTGGTCGAAGTTTTAAACTTCGGCCCAAAATGAGGTAAGCTTAGACCAGTGGGAGGACAGTCTAAATCCCTCCGAAGATTGAATTTCACGCCATTTCCTGTGATTACTCCTACAGATTAATTATACTTATAGTCCATTAAATTCTGACATGCTAACATATATCGATGACATTATCACGCGCTTTGGCGGGCGCTACTTCGGCAGCGACGAGGAGAAACAGGCGCAGTACTACACGGCAGACATTCTGCGAAAATATTGCGACAAGGTCGATGTCGAGGAGTTCCAGTCGGCACTGGAGTCACACTTTCAGTCGTTGAAAGGTTTCTGTACGGTCTATGTGCTCGTACTTATACTACTCAAGATAGATGTGCGCATAGCAGGCGTGGTCGGCATCGTCAATACCATATTTTTCATCGGGCACTTTGTGACCTACAGACATTGGCTCGATTTTCTCTTTCCCAATAAACCATCGTGGAACGTGATCGGCGATATCGAACCCACCGGCGAGGTGCGCGACACACTCATCGTAGCAGGACATATAGACAGCGTGAAAGAATTCAAATGGTGGTACAGATTCAAGCAGCGCGGCGCCGAGATGACCATCGCAGCGGGATTTCTGATGACGCTGCTCGGCGTATACTCTGTGCTCAGCATCTTCATCCATGCGGACTGGTGGGGCTATGGCTGGTGGCTGTTTGCGCTGACGGCCCCGGTGCAGATAGTGTTCTTTGACATGCACGGTGACAATGTGGTACATGGTGCATCAGACAACCTCACCGGCGTAGCGATGGCAGTCGAGATGGCGAAGGTATTCTCTCAGGAGAAACTCAAACATACACGCCTGCGCATCATCAGCTTCGGTGCGGAGGAGGCATGTCTGCGTGGCTCATGGGCATATTCACGCGATCATAAGGAACAACTGCTACGAGAAAAAGCATTTCTCTTTAACCTTGATACGATCAAGGACACCGAGCATCTCACCATCGGCACGAGCGAAACGAACACCCTAGTTTTCTACAAAAAATCAGATATCGAAATGGTGGAGCGTGCCTTCGTCGCCGCCAATGTACCCGTCAAAAAACTACCGCTGATGGTTGGTGCATCAGATGCATCAGCATTCCATATTAATGGCATCCCGGCGATCTGCGTGATAGGCATGGACTCCGGCAGCCTCGACCCGACCTATCACACACGCCTCGACGTGATAGAGAATATCAACCCCGAGGCACTGGAGTCAATGAAGAAAGTGCTGATACAATTCATCAGGACCTGGGACGGGAAGGGTAATTAATAATTAATAGTTAATAGTTAATAATGGCCATGCGCCATTGTTGGAGCCTCGGTTTGTGTCCTGGTGCCTCGGTGCGTGTCCCACGAACCGAAACCGAAACAGTCTCGGGAAATTATTAGTTGACTGTTGGCAGGATACAATAAACAAATAGAAATACGTTATATTTATTACAAATATAACCATGAAACATACTCTGCTTATATTCATTCTATACTCTTCGATTGCTTCATACGCTCAGACCTTCAGAGAGCAGCTGGCACCATTATACCAATTCATGGATAATGGAGGATATAATGGCTTCGATCCGGTCTCTAATGAAAAATACAAACCGGAAAGTAAATATACCAGCTATAAGAGGCAGCAATATTCTTCAGAGACAGGTACGTGGAAAGATTTAGATTCGACGGTTTGTTTTTATGACGAGCAGATGAACCTGAGTATGACGTTGATGTTCAAATATGAAAACGGGTGGAAAAAAAATGCAAAACGTGAATATAAATATGATGCCGCAGGGTATCCATTGGCGTGCATCACACACAAATGGGATAATGAAAGTCGCATATGGAACCTTGTGGGTGAGAAAGACTATACCATAGATACAATAACGCGCAAGATCGTCATCGAAAATAAATATCACAACTTTAATGACCCTGACTGGCAGTATGCCCCAAAGCATACTTATCTGTGTGATGCCAACGGAAATGACACACTACACCTGTCGGCAAAATGGGATAAAGATGCCAATGAATATATTGATGATAATAGAGAATACCGCCATTATGACGTTTCGGGGCATTTAGTTTATTCCAATATTCAGAACGTTGAGAAAAAAGATAAAGCATGGCATGACTCATGGGTCAAAAAATACAGTTATGATGCAAATGGGAATGAAATCATGGGGATAGAGCAATCAATGGACAATGGTAAATCGAGTATGAGCTTTGTGGATTCAACCTTCTTTGACCAGCAAAATAGACCTTTAGAAGAACGGTTTTATGTAAATAATCATAAAGATAGTACCACCTGGCTCGAGTATCTGCATAAATTTTACTACACCAATCCTGACAATAACAAAGATTACATTGAGATACAATGGAGACAAGGAAAGCCTGCCGATACTTTGATGCTCTGGAGTAAGGAGACCAAAGAATATGATTCCCAAAATAATCTTATTAATCGGTATCTAATGAATCCCACACAGCGTGCGGGTTGGCGGGTACAATTTCATGATAGCTGTGTTTATGATAGGAGTGATAATATCATCTACCGGCTCGATCAGCAATATCGTCAGATGCCACAAGGTGATAATGGGACACAAATCTTTTATTACTATTTGATTTATACTATTGCAGGAATAGAAGGCGAAGAAGGCGAATCATCAGCTACATTATNNTAACCCGTCGAAAGGCAAAGAGACTTATCTCAAATATAATGCACAGGATAATTCGAGTATGGAGATCAAGGTCATAGACCAAAGCGGCAGGACAGTTTCGTCGGAAACAAGAGAAATATCCGCAGGAGAAAACAATTTACTTATCTCGCATCCTGAACTTTCAGCAGGTGCTTATCATGTGGATGTGACTGATCTGCACTCAGGTGCCCAAAGTTCATTCAAATGGGTGATTGAATGATACCCAAATCAAANNGGTTGGCGTCCCCGCCAAACCACGATATACGGTAGGCGAGGACGCCAACCATGAGCATTTAGAAGATGTAAAACACTATCGTGCTTCAAACACGGACAAGAACTAAGCAAGCGAATATCTATTGCTATTTAAATGTAGCACCCACACCATAAAGTGTGAATGTTGTAACCTTTTCTCGGAATTGTATAATACATTTCGAGACGGGCGTAGCATCTTTGTGTCCTCGCAAAACCTCCTTTGCGATTAAAATCAAAGATCATGATATACGATACATATTTCCTCGGAATGAACCTGATTTGGTGGATGGTTTGGGCAGTAGTTTTTCTCTGGGTCTTTGTTTTGCCTTTTGGGCTGCCGGGCCAGCGCAGGAAGAAAAGTTCCACACTCGATCTGCTGCAGGCCAGATATACCACAGGCGACATCACCCTCGGCGAATACAAAATGAGAAAAGAAAAATATCTGCAACTGTATGACAAGACAGGTGGGATATTATTTCCACAGACTTAAATGTTTTTTCCACTTGCCTACAGATGGTGTTTTTCCAAACTATGAAGTTATTTAGACTTTTCTTTGAAGTATAAACTCAGTCTATTTATCTCACTGAAGGCACAGAAAAACACGGAAAATCAATTTAGAAATTCTGTGATATTCAGTGTATTCTGTGAGAAATATCAAAACAAGAAGCAATTGAACCTTACTTCTTATTTCCCCAGACTTAAATACTCCTCATCAGTCACTCTGTCCAGCCATGTCACGATGCCATTCTGCGTATTGCTGTTGATCGCTATATGCGTGAACTCGCTGTCAGGCGATGCGCCATGCCAGTGCACCACATCAGGCAGTATCCTGACCACATCACCTTTGTGCAGTACCTGTATCGGTTTACCCCGCTCCTGATAGTAGCCCACACCATGAGTCGCGATCAGTATCTGCCCGCCGGGATGAGTATGCCAGTTGTTTCGCGCGCCGGGCTCGAAGACCACATCACCGATCTGTGTATGCACAGCCTCGTCATTCGGCAGCAGTAATCTGACCCATGCCGTACCGGTGAAATAATCTGCTGATGCTCTATCTCCTTTCGGGAATATCGAATTTGGATTTTCTGGTGTGCTCATGATTGTTATTTAAATTAATTACATTTTGATTCTTCTCAACGACATGATTATTTTGAAGTATTATATAACTTATCCCAGCGCTTGTCTTCTTCACT
>PLSN01000337.1 GCA_003165135.1 Bacteroidota bacterium | reverse complement strand
ACAGACAAAAACCTCGAGTCGCTCTCGGAGCGGCTGATAGCGGAAGCGCAATACGAAAATATTGCAGGGGCCTTCGAACCCGACGACTCTACTTATTATTGTTATTCAAACGGCAGGTACCTCAGCCGGGTCACTCAGTTCTCTAACTATGCGTTTGATTCACTATACTATGTACAATACAATGCAGCCGGCAATAGTTATGCAAACTACAGCTGTGCTGTAGAAGTATTTGATGGCAATAATAACATTCTGACACAGACTGTTGCCGTCTGGGATACAGCTACCATCGCATATGTCAATTTTTTTCTGGTTACACTCACTTATGATGCCAATAACAACCTTTTGAGCTGGACTTGGCAGATAAAAAACGCCATAGGTGGCCCATATATAAACTATCAAAAGAGAATATATGGCTATGATGCAAATAATAACCAGACCAGCTACGGAACTCAGGTATGGAATGACAATAGCAATACATGGGTGAGTGTGCAAAACCTCCTGAGCACCTACACTACCTCCAATCTGGTGACTCAGCAGATCTATCAGAAATGGGACACACTAACGAATACATGGAACAATACAGCAAAAATCTTCTATACATACAATGCAAATAATTTAGTGCTTGATGCCTCCACAAATAGGTGGTCTGCTATCACTAGCGGCTGGTACGATAGCATTAATGTGGCATATGCCTATACCGGCAATAACCTGGTCGACTCCGTATCGGGCCAGGTATGGAACAATCTGATCTCAAACTGGGTCACATTGACACAATCTATATATACCTATGATGCAAATAATAATAACACAAACACGATCAATAAGGGATATGTCTCAAATAGACTGGCCGATACCTCTCAGTTTAACTATATCTATGATGCTAATAACAACAAGCTATCAGAAATAACCCAATCATATAGTGCGGCCACCTCATCATGGACTAATACCACCAGACAGCGATATACCTATGACAGCTACAATAACCCCACAGTATATATCACAGACACATGGAACTCGGGAGGATTCTGGCAGTCGATCTCGACTGACCAGCTAAACTACTACTACTATCAGCTATATTATCCTTCAGGTATCACTACGGTAGGAGTCCCTTCAGGCCATCTGCGTGTATATCCCTCGCCCGCCNNGCTCAATATCGACCTGAGCTGGGATGAATCACAAGCCGCTACTATCGCTATCCATGATGTATCAGGCAGGCTCTACCGTCAGTGGCAGACACCCGCAGGCACGAGCTACCAGAGCAATATGTCAGTCTCACAACTGCCTGCAGGCACATACTATTTGAGTGTGAAAGGAAATAGCGGGCAAATCACAAAGTCATTCAGTATAGTGAAATAAGAGTCAGGCTATTTTGGTCCTGTTGACATACTTCATGATGTAGATCACTATACCGAGTATCAGCAGCTGAGCGATGAGTGTCTCTACCGTAGGAAAAATACCAAACAGCTCAAACAACTCAGCACGCGGCAGGAAGGTCAGGCCATGTATAGGTAAGTGGCCTGTCTCTTGAAATGAATGTATTCCTTTGCCAGCCAGTATCACGGCCAATGCGCCCATGACGATGGAGGATATTTTGAAAAGTTTAGGTATTGGCAGTCGTGCAGAGAATTTCAATAGTACCCATGCCATACCGATCACGATGATGAAGGCGATGATGACACCGAGTATGATAGCATGCTCCTGTTTGCCGCCTGATTCAATATTGATAGCAGAGAGGAAGAGTACAGATTCAAACACCTCTCGAAAGACAACGAAGAATGACAGGGCAAATAAACCTATGAGGCTTTGCGTGCCGGTGATGTTCTTTACTTTATCAGTCACGTAGGCTTTCCATTTGCTGACCTCTGATTTGCCATGCAGCCAGAAGCCTATATAGAGCAACATGAATACAGCTACGAGAGCTATGACACCCTCCATGAGCTCGACCTGTGCCATGTGTGACTGTATGAGCTGACCACCAATGACCCACATGATCACACCTGCGAGTACGGCCACTATCCATCCGGCATGTATATATTTCATTGGTGAACTGAGACCGGATGCCTTGATGATACCCATGATCACCATGATGACGAGAAACGCTTCCAGGCCTTCCCTGAGCAGTATGGAGATAGCCATGAGGATGGCCAGCAGGGGCGACATAGGGGTAGTAATGATCGATTTGCTTGCTTCTATGATGAGGCGTTTGGATTCTTTCAGTGAGTCATTGACCGCCAGTAGTGACTGATGACCTGTGAGTGCCTTTCGGGTGTTGCCCATCTGCTCTTCGAGCCGCTCCATGAGTGCGGGATCAGTAGAGCGGAGTTGGTTTTCTATCGGCTCTATGCCCTCGAGATATGCCATGGTTGACAGCCGCTCCGCTTCTTCATAGTTGCCATCGCGGGATGCGATCATGGACTCATCTATATATTTGATTGCCGCATCGATAAACTGTTCTTTGGCATTATCAGGCTGATTGTATCGCAGTATGGCCAAATCGCCTTTGTCGGCGTGATAGGCAGCTGTCAGTTCTTTATCACTTTGTGTAGTGATCTGACCGAGGGTGATAGATGGAAATTTATTTTTGAATATCTGGCCGGTATAACCCTTGTCATTGTTTTGCTCGTAGCGCAGGGTCAATACATAGAAAGCCACGTCCCATACCTCATCATCAGATAGCTCGGGGTGGGCTTTCATTCCGGTACCCTGCACACCGCACCTCACGGTATTGTACACTGCAAAAGGCGATAAAAGAGACATGCGGGGCTCTTCGTGGAGATTGCGCGGCCGGGGATCAAGCTTGAGGCCTTCTTTGCCATCACCGAAACCTTTATCACCATGGCATTTGGCACAGTTGGCAGCAAAAACAGCCTTGCCATTGAGCAGGTTAGGGTATTTGGTAGGCGACACCATTAGTCCGCTGGCACGGATGACCTCTACTATGGCTGCATCGGCAGCCACTTGTACTGCCCCCACAGGGGCAAAAGCGTGTATAAGACTATCGAGACGGTATATGAGCCCGCCTATCTTTAGCGTGTCTTCGGGTACCCATAGGTTAACATTCTCGTGGTAATACTTCAAAGCTGAGGCGCAGAAGCCAAGCATTTCCTCATACTCTTCCTTGTCTTTGATCCTGCCATTGGCCACTCCATTAGGATAGTCAGTTCCCATATAGCGAAGAGTATGAACAAGTATCCGAGACGATTCGCTTTTGTCAGATGTACTATGAGCCTCCGAGCTGAATATCAGTACGAAAAATACACAAAAAAGAGGGCGCAAGCAGCAGCGGATGGTCATTTTCTTATTTAGACTGAGTATAAACAAGCGCAAATATAATTTGTTCACTCAGGATTCAAAATGATTTCTCTCATAAACATTTGTTACCACATTCTCCACCACTTCTTTTTAGTGTCGGGAGTATGACCTACAGGGCTGATCTCAGGCGCATCATTTGGTCCGCGTTTGATCTTGTTGCGCTCCTCTTCATACCAGGGGTCAGTTATCTTGACTGCATTGACGAGCAGCTCGACTATTTCGCGCGGTGGTCCCTGAGAGTCTTCACCATAGTTGCATTTGAAGCCTGCCTCTTCGCCATCAGGCCCGCTGAATACGATCATCATTTTGCATGGCCTACCGATGATAGGTGTCTGCTCAAAGACTCCTGAGTACCGAAACAGTTCTTCATTCACCGTCATCATAAATGCCTGATAGTGCTGGAGCTCGCTATACCCTTTGAGTAGTTCAAATTCCTTATCAGGGTTTCCGTTACCGCGGCGGCAGATAGTACCATCTTTCATGAGCACTATAAAAAGTGCATTCTTATCACCCACATCGAGTGACACAAGGCAATTGTCAAGTTTGTCTTTATAGCTCACAGCGCTAATTTGTTGAAACTGGAAAATACATGGAAATCTGCGAATCAGGAAATCAGGATCATTTCGGATTGCGGATTTTTGATGTGGGCACCTCCACAATCAAAAATCCGACATCCGAAATTTTATATATCTCCAATTCTGTAAATTCTATAATTTTGATGCTGGCTTCTTCACTGCTCTCCATATATAGTATACGGGAATACCCAGTAAAATGATCAGCAGGCCGGGAATAGAATTTTCCGGTTTGGTATACAGCAGGTTCAGACAAAAGAGAGTGGCAAATACAATGTAAATGACGGGGATGATAGGATAACCAAATGCCTTATATGGCCTTTCTGCACCCGGACGTGTCCTTCTCAGAATAAAAATACCGGCAATAGTGAGTATGTAAAACAACATGACACCAAACATGACATAATCGAGCAGTCTGCCATATTCTCCAGACAGGCAGAGCAGCGCCGCCCATGCGAATTGCACCCATAGTGCGAATCCCGGTACGCCACGCTCATTGTCATGCTGCATCCGGTCAAAAAACAAGCCATCCTTTGCCATGGCCTGGTAGACACGTACACTGGAGAGCACGATACCGTTATTGCAGCTAAAGGTCGACACCATTATAAGTATCGCCATAATGATAGTTGCTAGGCCACCGAATATCATCATAGCAGCAGCAGTACCTACACGGTCATTGGCTGCGAACTGGATGCCCTGTGACAGAGTGGTCGTGCCATTCTGGTCGCCGATCAGTGGTAGGAGACTCAGATAGGCCATATTGGCAAGCAGATAGAGCACAGTCACGATCAATGTACCGATAAATAATCTCAGTGGAATATTGCGCTTGGGATTGTCGATATCGCCGGATATGAAGGTCACATTATTCCATGCATCTGACGAGAAGAGCGAACCCACAAGCGCCGAGCCGAGTGCCGTCATCAGACCGAATTTTGAAAGCAGCTGCCAGTTCCAATGACCTGCGCTGTCCTTGACCAGCTGCGCCTGACGCCATGGATCAGCAAAGTTCTGCGCCCAGACATCTGCATTTCTGAAAAAGAACAAGCCCAAAACGATGATTCCAAAAAGTGCTATGATCTTGGCGGAAGAAAAAATGCGGACAATGATCCTGCCGTATTGGATACCTCTGCTATTGATGATGGTCAATACCAAAATGGAAAACATGCCGAGTATCTGTGCAGCCGAAATTTTTATCCATCCAAGTTCAAACAAAATATGCTTCTCGCTGAAAGGCGGATATAGGACAGCAGAAAACTTAGCGAATGCCACCGCAACCGCAGCGATAGTGCCTGACTGTACTACCAAAAAAAGCGTCCAACCATACACGAAGCCCACGAGCGGATTATAGGCTTCCTTCAGATAGACATACTGGCCCCCCGCATGTGGGAACATACCCGCCAGCTCTCCATAGCTCAATGCAGCAAATACAGTGATAATCCCTGATGTAGCCCAAAGCATCAGCAGCCAGCCTGAGCCGCCCACTGTCCGCGCCATATCCGCACTGACTATGAATATACCGGAGCCGATCATCGATCCCGATACGATCAATATAGCATCGGTGAGCGTGAGCTTTCTTTTTGCTTGCATTTTTTAAATATAGGAAAAGAAATGACAGAAGAATGACAATATAATAAGCAACTATCTGTTGGATTTTATCGTCTTTTAGAACACNNCATTAATTTACTGAAAATCTCTAACTATGAAAAGCACATTTCTTTTATCCTCTATCCTATTTTTCTTCATAGCCGTTAAAGCGCAAACCAACGACCTTTCTATTATCAACGTATCAGCCCAAACAGGGATATCGCCTCTGGGTTTGTTTTATTCAACCATACCCTTGTCTCAGGCCGATTCATTTCTTGCAATTGCTCATTACCAGAATGTAGGCACAAATACCCAGACGAATTCAGTAGTCAATTTCCAATTGCTACAAACTTTATCCGGTTATACTTTGGAAGACTCCGGAACATCTAACGCTGTTGCTCTACTGTCGCCGGGTAGCGATACCAGTGCTTCTGTCGAACTTTGGAATTATCTAAGTACCGGTCAATTTGTAATAGGCCAATATACTTTAGCAGGAGCGGTAAGGTCAGATTCAATAGATATTACTCCTGCTAACAATTTAGATTCGATACGTTTTAACATTTCGGATAGTGTCTATTCGATCAATAATACCCACATACAGAATCACAGCTCATTCTATTTAATCAGGAATAACTTTGGGGTATCAAACAAATATGGCGTCCTGTTTGAAGTGATCAATGCAGATACCGTGACCTCTATTACTACTGCCCTTGCAGGAGGCACATATGGTACACAACCAGGCTCTGTCATACAGGCTTCTGTATATCCGGTGACCGGCACGGTTTACCCTTATACATACGGCCCTGTGGCAGTATCCACTTTTTCCAGAGCAGTGACACCAGCTGATCTATCATTAGATAGTACAGGTGCACTGGTCGTTCCTGTAGCGATGATGATAGATGATTCATTAAGCAATTCTATTTTGCAGCCAGGCCTGTATTGGGTGGCTATCAGCGCCTTGTCCACCCCTGACTCGGACGTGATCATCGCTGCTACAAACTATCAAAAGAATGGCTACCCGGTGATAGAGAGCAATAATGCGCTGTATCTCGCAGATAGCATAAATGCACCTTATATCAATATAAATTTCGGGCATCGTGCCAATTTACTTTACGCCAACTTCACAATGACACCTGCAAATGGCTATATCAGCGTAAATAAACCTGTCACTTTTACATCTATCACTAATGGTGATGCTAATTCATCCTTTTCCTGGCAAATAATCGATCTCTTTTCAGGTAGTCTACAAACCTTTTGGGGCAGGACCATTAGAGATACATTCACAACTACTGACTCCATTCAGATTTGTCTCACGGTGACAGACGGTGGTGATACTGCCTCCTCCTGCCAGTATATTGCTCCACAGCAACAGGTATTCTGTAGTGCAAATTTTACTATTGCTCTGGATACTTCTACATCTAATTCATATATAGGTTACAATATGGCTACAGGCTCTAATTTGACTTATCTTTGGAATTTTGGCGACAGCACTACTTCTAATCAGCCCTATCCTACGCATGTCTATGCATCGCCGGGTAATTATACCGTGTGCCTCACCGTGACCGATACCGTCTCACTATGCACTGCCAGCTACTGTGATACCAGCCAGTATTTTTTCAAAAATCAGTCAGTAGTCACTCTCACCATTGTAAACGGACTGACAGGTATAAGTAATATTGCAGAGAGCACAGCTGTAAGTGTATATCCCAACCCTGCCACTGATGACATCAATATAAAAGTGAGCGGTGCTATGGTAGGTACCACATATGAAATAACAGATGTGACCGGACGCAAACTGATGGGTAATAGCCTGAAGCAGGAAATCACAACCGTTCCCATATCTGATTTGGTTAGCGGTATTTATCTTATACACCTGGGAAATAGAAATGACACTGTATATAAGATCGTGAAGGAATAAAACGTTCCACTAACGATTGGTTATCCTAAAATACTAGCCACATATTCCCTTGCACCTTTCTTTTCTTACCTCTATTATGTCCTTGGGCATGGGAAATATAGATCATGTGCAATAGCACTTCCATTTATGGTAATTTTTTCCTCAAAATGAGTAAGTATTTCACTTTAAAACCCAAATAAAAAGCTCATTCTAACAGCATATCCGACTGGCACAGGCTTTGATTTTACATAAGCAACTAAATCGCATTGTTATGAAAAAGATAGCAATAATACTGGGAGTGGTGGCCATACTATCACTCGGATCATGTGCCAAAGACTGGACATGTACATGTACAGATCAAAGTGGCAATCACACATATCATGATATACCTGGTGCTACTTTGATCCAGGCAAAAAACACCTGCAACGGGTTCCAATATTACAACGGGCCGGAGATTAATAACTGCTCCTTGCAATAAAACACTTAACCCTTGCGCAATGTGAT
>PLSN01000338.1 GCA_003165135.1 Bacteroidota bacterium | reverse complement strand
AAACAGTTTTGGCTTCAAGGGTATCCACTTTGATAATGATGTATGGTTTCAAAGGTCCGATGGCAGCGATGTGATCCGTCTGCCGCTGGTTTCGCTCAAGAGCAGTTTATATTATCAGCGCCTTGTCTTTAAGAATGCTCTTCTATTCGCTATTGGTGGGGATGTCAGATATTATACGCCTTTCATGGCTAACGGCTACAATCCACTCTTCGGTCAATTCTATGAGCAAAATGTTCAGATGATGAGATTCTACCCGATACTCGATCTGTTTCTCAATGTCAAGATCAAGACTGTTAGAATATTTCTTGAAGGTTCTAATATCTCAGGCCTGTTCGGTAAGCATGGCTACTACACTGCTTATTACTATCCCGCTCAGGATGTTACTTTCAGGTTTGGTGCTGCTTGGAGGTTCTTTGAGTAAGGGTCTCAGATACTCGCCACATATCCCACATCCTCACGCCATGGTCCGTTGATAGCTGCTTCAGTAGCCAGCACATCGCAGCGCTCATTGAAGGGATGATCGTTATGCCCTTTCAGCCAGATGAATTTCACGTTGTGCTTCCGGTATATATTCAGGAATCGCTGCCAGAGGTCAGCGTTCTTCTTGTCTTTGTAGTTCTTTTTCTCCCAACCGAAAACCCATTTTTTTTCCACCGATTCCACTACATACTTTGAGTCGCTGTAGATGGTCACGTCGAGCTTGTCTCGGGTCAATGTCTCCAGTCCTACGATGGTAGCAAGAAGCTCCATTCTATTATTGGTCGTGAGGCGAAAACCTCCTGAGAGTTCCCGCTCGTGCTGTCCATACTTAAGGATCACACCGTATCCGCCAGGGCCGGGATTGCCGCGCGATGAACCGTCAGTATATATTTCCACTCTCATCCTGACAAATATAGTAGCAGAATTTATAAAATGCAGGATCAGAATTTACAGAATGAAAGAATTACCAGAATTGTTATTGGCTGGTTACCTGATTTTCCGGTTAACTCATATTGCGCATTAAAGCTATTTTAGCCGCATGTTCGCATTCGACTCACCAAGGCAGAAAGCCTATCTCTATATGCACCTGTCTATTATCCTTTGGGGAGCGACAGGTGTGCTGGGGCGAGGCATTCAGCTCTCCGAAGGCCTGCTGGTCTGGTACCGGATGATCATCGCCCTGGGGTCGATGTTTGCCTTTATCATGTATCGCGGGCAGTCGCTCCGGGTCGACACTCGTGACCTGCTCAAACTCATCGGTATCGGCACACTGCTCACCATACACTGGCTGTTCTTCTACGGTTCGATCAAGTACTCCAATGTCTCCATCACCCTTACCATGCTTGCTTCTCAGGGCCTCTTCACTGCGCTGCTGGAGCCGATGCTGAGCCCGAAGAAGTTCCGCTGGGATGAGCTGCTCTTCAGCATTACAGCTATGCTTGGCATCTGGATGGTCTTTGAGGTGGAGGAGGTCTACACCACTGGTATTATCCTCGGCCTGCTCGCATCCTTCGTCGGAGCCTTCTTTAATATCCTCAACAAGGACGTCGTCGGTCGCTATAGCCCTGTCGTAGTCTCATTCTATGAGATAGCTGCAGGGCTCCTGATGCTCACGCTCTTTCTGCCTTTCTACATTGCCTATTTCCATCCCGTCAAGCTCCTTCCATCGACTACAGACTGGGCGCTCCTGCTAGTGTTGGCTGTGTTCTGCACGCATGCTACGCTCGTCCTGTCTCTGTCTGCGCTGCGCTATCTCAGCGCTTTCACACTCAATCTCTCCCTCAATCTCGAGCCGATCTATGGTATCGCTCTGGCTTTTCTGATCTTTCATGAGAATAAGCAACTCCATCGCGGCTTCTTCATCGGAGCTGCCATCATTATGCTCTCCGTGCTGCTCGAAGCCTACTTCCAATCCCGTAAAACTGAAATCTCAAACTAATTTTCTTGTTACCCCTTCTCCATGCTAATGGAGAAGGGGTAACCGGATTTTTCCTGAGAAAAATCCGGTTGGGGATGAGGTGAAAAACAAAAAGTCCCGATCTTTCGATCAGGACTTGGATATAATTTAAACTTTTTGTTTGCTTAGATTAATATCTGTTGCCGCCGCCACCGCCGCCGCCGTATGGTTTTTTGTAACCACAGCCGCCGCCGCTTCCGCCGCCAACGCGATTGTTGCTGTAGCCGCTGTCCGTTTTAGGACGGGCTTCGTTTACGCTCAGGGTTTTGCCCATAAAGTCGTAACCGTTCAGAGACTCGATAGCTTGTTTAGCAGCTGTCGTGTCGTTCATTTCCACAAAACCAAAGCCACGGCTTTGTTGAGTGAATTTGTCAGTAATAATTTTGGCTGAAGATACTTCGCCATACTCTGCAAACAATGTCCTCAACTGGTCGTCAGTTGCTTTGAAAGGGATGTTTGCTACGTAAATGTTCATTTGAAAAAATTAAGTTGTTAAAAAAATCCTCGAAAAAATACGGCCCTTTGAGGAGATACACTTTTTCTAAGGATACGAAGATAGCAAGAAATTTGATATAAAACTTTTTTTATCAACTTAACATGAACATTTATTGTTAAATGTTGTCTTTTAAGCCCCTGATGCGGGTTTCGCATCCTTGCATTTGACATTTATGCCCTCCCTCTGGGGCAAATTGACACTCGGTAGGTCAAGGGTGATACCACCCTCGTCCCTCGTCTCACGTCCCTTTTACACCTTCTTCAAACTCAGGTCCAGGCTCATGCTCGAGTGGGTCAGGGCACCTATAGATATATAGTCCGGTCCGGCCTCGGCATATGGGCGTATGTTGTCCAGCGTGATACCGCCAGAGACCTCCGTCTCGTACTTCGGGCCTACCAGCTCCAGTCCTTTTGCGACATTCTCTACTGTGAAGTTATCAAACATGATGCGGTCCACATGGCCTACCGTAAGCACCTCCTCTATATCTGCCAGAGTGCGCGTCTCGATCGTCACCCGTAGCTTCAGCCCATGCTTCTCCTGGTACTGCTTCACCGCGAGGATCGCCTGACGGATGCCCCCGCAGTAGTCTATATGGTTATCCTTCAGCATGATCATGTCGTAGAGCCCGAAGCGGTAGTTGTGCCCGCCGCCCGTGCGCACGGCCCACTTCTCAAATGCCCTCAGCCCCGGAGTCGTCTTGCGCGTGTCGAGTATCCGCGTCCGCGTGCCCGCCACAGCGTCTACATAGCGGCGCGTGAGGGTGGCGATGCCGCTCATCCGCTGCATAAAGTTCAATATCAGCCGCTCCGCCTGCAGTATCGAGCGCTCATCGCCATGCAGCAGGAACGCCACATCGCCGTGCTTGATCGCCGCCCCGTCTTCGAGCAGCAGCTCCATGCGCAGCGCCGGGTCCACCCGCTGGCAGACGATCTCCGCCACCGCCACGCCCGAGAGAATGCCCTCAGACTTGACCAGCAGCCGTGCGCTGCCGTTGCGGCGCTGCGGCAGACATGCCAGCGACGTGTGGTCACCCGCCGGTATCCTGCCCGTAGGGTCTGTAATGTCCTCCTGTATTGCCGCCTCCACGAAGCGCTCTATCTCGTATGTAAAGTCAGTTAATTTCATATTGAAAGATTATAACCCCCAAACCCCCTGAAGGGGGCTTAAATACAAAATCCGTTGGCTGTTAACGTCCTCGCCACGGCGAGGATTTAGGGGTAGAAACAAATAATCATGCGCATCATAGGAGGAGAATTCAAAGCCAGGCAGTTTCACCCGCCATCCAATATCCCCACCCGTCCGACCACTGACATGGCCAAAGAAGGACTGTTTAATATCATCAACAATAGTTTCAACTTTGACAATATCAAAGTGCTGGACCTGTTTGGTGGGACAGGCAGCATTAGTTATGAATTTGCCTCGCGCGGATGCACAGACATCACTACGGTGGAGATATTTCCTAGGTGTGCCAATTTCATCAAAAAGACCAGTCAGGACTTCGGTCTCAAGCAGATCAAAGTGATGCAGATGGATGTATTCAGGTATATGGAGAGTTGTGTGGAGAAATACGATGTGATATTCGCCGGGCCGCCTTATCCCCTGCCTAATCTTGATGAGATCCCTGATCTCATTTTCCAATATGGCCTTGTAGATGGCGAGGGCTGGTTCATTCTGGAGCATAATCCCGATCATAATTTTGAGCGGCATCCGCATTTTTTCAAATCTAAAAACTACGGGACTACGATATTTGCCATTTTCACCAATGCAGGGAAAATGAATACAGTTATCACAGAGAGCACAGAGAATAATGAGTAATAGCCATAAGCACACAGGGCCCTAGTGCCGCACTTCTCTGTGTCCTCTTTGTATTTCTCCAACACCTCTGTGTACTCTGTGATAAATGGCTGTTTCATAGTCCCGATATTGTAAAACTTACTACTTTAGTGAAGTAAAGGAATTCTCATCGCCAAAAATTCATTACCTTAACATTTCATTCAGCAGATGAAAAAAACAGCCATTTTCCCCGGTTCATTTGACCCTATCACCAGCGGCCATGTTGACATAGTCAAAAGGGCACTGCCGCTATTTGATAATATCATTATCGCTATCGGGATCAATTCGCAAAAACAATCCCTCTATTCACTTGAGAAGCGCATAGAATGGATCAAAAGGGTATTCAAAGATGAGCCGAAAATAAGCGTAGAGGCATATGAGGGCCTGACTGTAAACTTCTGCAATGAGCGCAAAGCCGACTACATCGTGCGCGGTATTCGTTCAGCTTCCGACTTTGACTATGAGAAAACGATCGCCCATCTCAATAACGCCATGTATCCGAATATAGAGACCATACTGATGCTGGCACGCCCTGAGCTGTCATCTATATCTTCTACTATAGTGCGGGAGATCCTGCGAGGTCATGGCAAAGTCGACAAATTTGTACCAGAAGAGATCGTCAAAGAACTTAAATTATCATAATTACATCCATCATTATACAATTCTGACTGTCCAATATCCGTTTACCTTTCATTCAAATCAACCAGCCTTCATGAGGTGTAAGTTTCTTATCATATTATTTCTATCATTCTGTCTTTGCCAAAGCGGTATTTGCCAAAAGAAACCCAAAGTCCAATGGGGTTCTGATGATACCACTATACCCACCAGCCTTACCTTGGCTAAATTTCAGATCAATGATATAAAGACCAGAGGCATCATCGTACGTCTGAGGACCGACAAAGACCGCATAGCCGCCTACCGCAAAAAAGGTAATACCAAAATAGCGGATGAAATAGAAAACGATGATAAGAGTGTAAATCTGCTCCTGATGTATTCTTTTATCACGCAGTGGTCATACTGCCCTATCTATTTTATGGAAACCCAGCATACCGCAAAACTTTTGGGTGAGGATACACTGATCGCCAAGACCTTTGACCTCAAGCGTGATACCAGCATTTATATGGATCACGACAGCTTTTATATAATAGACTATGGCGATTTGATGGCGAGTGATTTTGACGGCAATCATCCCTACAAGACCGCGGGCGAGTCAAATACCCCCCTTTCCGGCAAGTATCTGGTGATAAAAGACCATACCCTCTCTCAGCTATACCCACCTATACCATTTCACTCTAAGATATGGTTGGATGGTTTTCCTTCTCCTGATAAATTTATTCTTTCCGATATATCTCAATCGCTAAATGATTCAATGACCCTGTACCTGAACAAATACCACACTACTGTAGAGTTGCTGAAGTCTGAAGCGAAGCATACCACCCAGCAGTTTCTCGATTCGCTATACATACACATATATATAAATTTCATTGGCAAAGGCAAGACTAATGCGGATTCATCCTTTTCATCATCCTATACTTCAGCGGCGAATTCAGCATATGTGGTCAAGGCTAATAATGGCTCGGGACATGTAGGTTCGACAAAGACAATAGTTCAGACATACGATGCAGTAGGCGAACCGGGCACAACCCTCCAGAAGGGCACCCAAAGGCTAAATACATTTTTAATTTCTTATTATTGTATACGATTAGACAAGGACAAAAATATTCTGAGCAGAGACGATCTCCCATACTGGTGGCAAAGAAACCCGAACATACGATACCTACTCAATCTCAGACAGATAGAAACAGAGTTGATGCAGAATTTGAAAGAGGACTACGACCCTACGACACCATACTCAAAATCCAACAGGAACTCTTCGAAGCAAACTGTTCCGCGAAGACCGGTGATCTACCAAAACGGAGTAAGAATACACTGATCATCTGCGAGCACACCCACACATATACTCTCGGCAAATCCGGCGATGAGAAAAATCTGCTATTCCGTCCTGATGCTGTAGGAGCTTCATTTTACAAGGTCAACAGGGGAGGTGACATCACCTATCACGGGCCCGGACAGATGGTGGTCTATCCTATTTTTGATCTTGATACTTTGGGCATCGGTGTGGCGGATTTTGTCGCAGCACTGGAAGATGTGATCATCAAAACCATCGCGCACTATGGCCTCACTGCCACCCGCCTCGATGGTGCACCCGGCATATGGCTGGATGCAGACACAAACCCCAGAAAGATATGCGCCGTCGGAATGAAGGTGAGCCGTCACTGCACCATGCACGGCATTGCCATCAATGTAAATACCGACCTAAAATACTTCGATTATATAGTTCCCTGCGGTATACCTGACAAAGGTGTAACCTCACTCAAAAAAGAACTGGGCAGGGAGATAGATATTAATGAAGTGAGGGAGATATTCGTCAGTGAATTAGAAAAGAAATTAAATATAG
>PLSN01000070.1 GCA_003165135.1 Bacteroidota bacterium | reverse complement strand
CCCCCGGAGAGATGGCAGAGCGGTTGATTGCAGCTGTCTTGAAAACAGCCGTAGGTGATGAGCCTACCGTGGGTTCGAATCCCTCTCTCTCCGCTCAAAGTAAAAGCACCTCTCAAGGGTGCTTTTCTAGTTTATGAAATACTTTGTCTGCATACTGTATTCACTGAGCCATGATAAGTACTACATAGGCCAAACAAATGATTTATCTGATTGTTTGTTGCGGCATAAAGCCCACTGATATTGAGTATCAGTGGGCTTTATGTTTTTTAGAAGGATTTCACAATGCGCATCGAAACCTATCAAAATACACTATCAGCATGCGTAAATCGGGTGTCAAAAGTTCAGCATTCCTTTTAACGAAATTTTCGTCACATCCTGTCATTTTGCATCATAATGTACTAACCTTCTAGCCTTTAGACTATATGTTCTGCTTTATACTTTCAAATCGTACCCCACACGATGGGTAATTTATTACCGAATCACGCAATAAAAGGAAATGCCGAATAGTTATAAAGATGTATATATTATTATAAATTTGAATTGGTACTGAGGCATGTGATTTGATCCGTCACAAATAATACTTCCTTGTTTGTTGCAAGTGCCTGTGAGAGAAAAGAAATTTTCGCCGGCAATTTAGATTTGGATAGAACAGAAAGGTGTGAATTATGTAACATTTAACGAGAATTGTATAACGCATAAAGCAGTCATCATCGCTACTTTGCCAGACAAAGCTGTGAAGTAAAAGACAGTCATATGATTTTGTGCAATGTAAGACCACAAACCATGCGTGTATTGACCACGATAAAGTCAGGATCACTTTGTTTTAAATGCACTTTATAGTATGAATGAAAGCAAAATTATACAGAACTTTTTATCCGAAATTCGATTGTTTTTTCGGGGGCAGGGTTCTAAGTATAAAAAGTATGTCAATGAAGAGCCCCTGCGTGCAGAGCTCTTCAGCTCTGACCAGATGGACCACCATAGCCGGTCCTTAGCAGCCTCGCATAAATTAGCCAAGAAACGAACTGCCGATAAGTTGCTAAAGAGGCTGGCCGATAATGAAAAGGTATTGATAGAGGTGCGTAATCTGATGACACACTCTATGAAAGAGAACTATCAGATCACACCTGCGGGGGAATGGCTACTCGATAATTTTTATCTGATAGAAGAACAGATACACACTGCCAAACGCCACCTGCCCAAAGTATATAGTGAAGGCCTGCCGCAACTGGCAGAAGGGGCATCGGTAGGGCTGCCGAGAGTCTATGACATAGTGCTGGAACTGATCGCGCATAGCGACGGGCGTATTGATATGGAGGGAGTCAATCACTTCCTGACATCATACAGCAGCATCACACAATTACAACTCGGCGAGCTATGGGCCGTGCCCATCATGCTAAGGCTGGCACTGATAGAAAACCTGCGTCGAGTATCATCACGTATTGCCATAGACCGTATACATAGAAACCTGGCTGACTATTGGGCCAAAGAACTGATCGAAACTGCGGAAAACAGGCCCCGCGACCTGATACTGGTAGTGGCAGATATGGCGCGGTCTAATCCGCCCCTTGAGCGTGCATTTGTCTCAGAGCTCACGCGACAGCTACGTGGCAGAGGCCCCAATCTGACACAGACGCTGGCCTGGATAGAAGAAAGGCTGATCGAAAGCGGTCAAACGAGCAATGAATTAATACAATCAGAAAACCAAAAGCAGGCGGCTGACCAGATATCGGTGAGCAATAGCATCGGTAGTCTTAGGTTATTAGGTACGATGGACTGGCGAACTTTTGTGGAGACACACAGTATAGTGGAAACCATACTGCGCCGTGATACTATATATCCATACATGGATTTTTCGACACGGGACCGCTATCGGCATGTGATAGAAGCTATTGCCAAAAAATCTGAATTGTCCGAAGCAGACGTGGCTATCCTAGCAATGCGACTGGCCGGTGAAAACCTGTTGAAAGGTGATACTGAAGCGCCGTCGGCTCATGTGGGGTTTTACCTTATAGGCAAAGGCCGTACCCAGACCGAGCATCTGGCTAAGATGAAAATACCCATTAGAGAGAAAGTAAGGAGAGGCTGTGCGCGTATACCTTTGCTGATTTATCTCAGTTCTATTCTGCTCATCAGCACGCTTGTGACACTGGGCATGGCATGGAAGGTGTATTTTGATACCTGGCATTACTGGACAGTGATAGTAGTCGGGCTGCTATCCTTCATCGCTGCCAGCCAGCTGGCAGTGGCAGTGGTCAATTTTATTTCCACTCTGCTCGTCCGTCCGGACTTGCTTCCACGTATGGATTATTCTCTGGGTATACCTCATGAGTCAGCTACCTTTATAGTAGTCCCATCTATGCTCGGCAGCGAGGCGGTAATAGACGATCTGGTAGAAGCATTGGAAGTACGTTTTCTTTCCAATAAAGAAGAGAATCTTCATTTTGCCCTACTTACAGATTTCAAAGATGCACCGGAAAAAGACATGCCCGCCGATGAGCGATTGATACAATATGCAGAGCAAAAAATAAATGAGCTAAGGCAAAAATATATCGCTGAGCGAAACGATATATTCTTCCTTTTCCACCGTCCGCGGTCGTGGAATCGAAGAGAGCGTAAGTGGATGGGATATGAACGAAAACGGGGTAAACTGACCGATTTTAATGCTTTGCTTAGAGGAAATTCGAAAGATCGGTTTTCACATATTGTTGGTGATATAAAGGTTTTGCCGGACATCAGATATGTTATTACCCTTGATGCAGATACACAGCTGACACGGGACTCTGCCCGCAAAATAATAGCCGCAATGGCGCATGTGTTGAACCGAGCCGTATATGATGAAAAGAAAAGACGCGTCACCGACGGTTACGGTATTTTGCAGCCGAGAGTGTCAGTGAGCCTGCCGGGTATAGACAGCTCGCTGTATGCACGCATGAATGGTAATGAACCTGCACTGGATCCGTACACACGTGCTACATCTGATATTTATCAGGACCTATTTCAGGAGGGTTCTTTTATCGGCAAGGGCATTTATGAAGTAGATATTTTCGAAAAAGTTTTGGGTGGCAGATTACCTGAAAATCGCATATTGAGCCATGACCTGCTGGAGGGTTGCTATGTAAGGTCGGGCCTATTGAGCGATGTGCAGCTGTATGAGAAATATCCGTCACGCTATATCGCTGATATGAAAAGGCGACATCGCTGGATACGTGGTGACTGGCAAATATATGCCTGGTTTACTCCCTTTGCCCCGGGCGCAGACCGGCGCTTACACAGGAATCCACTCTCTGCACTTTCCCGTTGGAAAATATTTGACAACATCAGGCGTAGCCTGGTGGCCCCTGCATTGACGCTGCTCATCATATTCTGCTGGCTGTTTTTGCCGAAGGCCGGTATCTGGACGCTAATGGTGACGGGCATTATTGTTTTGCCTGCTACTATCCGGAGTATTTGGGAGCTGATGAGGAAGCCCAAAGACACTATACTCCTTCATCATCTCGTTATGACGGGACGTTCAGCCGGCAATGCTGCGGTCAGTACTTTATTCACTGCCATATGCCTGCCATATGAGGCTGTGGTATGTATGGATGCCATTCTGCGGACTATATGGCGCATGCTGATATCACGCCGCAGACTGCTGGAGTGGGATCCTTCACTCAGCGCCCATCACAAAGAAAATAAAGACCTGATCNNTTGGGTGTTTTGATTTATTTGTCCCCTATCAGGCTGCTGGCAGCTTCACCGATATTATTGCTTTGGTGTGCGGCGCCTTTTATTACATGGATTGTCAGCCGACCGCTCATTAATAAGTCCTCAATGCTCAGTGCAGAGCAGCTTATTTTCCTGCAAAAACTGGCCAGGAAAACCTGGGCATTTTTTGATCATTTCGTGACTCCTGATGATAACTGGCTACCACCAGACAACTATCAGGAAGACCGTGGCGACGCTGTGGCACATCGCACATCGCCCACCAATATAGGTCTTTACCTTCTTGCAAATTTATCAGCCTATGATTTTGGGTTTATTACTTCGGTTCAGTTTCTGGAGCGTACACGGGATACTTTAGCCACGCTTCAGAAAATGGATCGCTACAAAGGGCATTTTTATAATTGGTATGATACACAAACCTTGCATCCTCTTCAGCCCAGATATATATCTACTGTCGATAGCGGCAACTTAGCGGGGCATCTGCTCACATTGAGACAAGGTATGATTACCATGCCACACCTGAAAGTCATACGAGCCACTTTTTTTCAGGGATTGCGCAGCACACTCCTGATATGGATCGATGAGACAGACAAGGACCGCGTCTCTGCATTACAATATTTAAAAAGCGATCTGGACCACTATTGCACATTGCAGCATGATTCTCTGAGTATCATCAATGGCTATCTATCAGATGTTGATAGCAAGTTTGCATTTGCGGTGAGTACCTTGAACGAGAAATCTGAAAGCTCAGCATACTACTGGCAGCAGGCTTTTGCCACCCAGCTTCAGGCCGCCAGGAATGAACTGAATATTCTCGCGCCCTGGTTGCAGCTGCCCACTATGCCCGAAAGATTTAAAGCCTCCCTGAGTAATACCATCCCTACTTTTCATCAATTATCAATGGTGGATGCGACTCTCCAGGCTGATATTGCAAAGCTGCGGATAGCAGGCAATACTACTGCAGAAACCGAGTGGCTCACATCATTTGAAGCAGCTACTGGGGCTGCTGCAAAACAAGTGGCTGAGATGATCGCAGCGATAGAAGAGCTGAGCATAGTATGTAATGAACTGGCCGATATCGAATGGGATTTTCTGTATGATAAAGCAAAGAATTTGCTGGCAATAGGATATAATGCAGACGATCACAGGATGGACTCCAGCTATTATGATCTGCTGGCATCAGAAGCGCGCCTTAGCACCTTCGTAGGCATAGCCCAGGATAAATTGCCGCAGGAAAGCTGGTTCGCCCTCAGCAGACTTTTGACCAATGTAGATGGCAGCCCGATACTGCTGTCATGGAGCGGCTCGATGTTTGAATACCNNGAACTATCAGTATCGGGCTTTTGGTGCACCCGGGCTGGGCCTCAAGCGGGGATTGGGAGAGGACCTGGTCATCGCACCTTATGCCTCTATGCTCGCGCTGATGATGATGCCTGAGGAAGCCTGCCAAAATCTTCTTGAGCTCTCTAAGGAGGGCTTTGAAGGTAAATTTGGCATGTATGAAGCTATTGACTATACGCCTTCCCGGCTATCGCGCGGGCAGAACTATGCTATTGTGCAGTCATATATGGCACATCATCAGGGTATGGGCCTGCTCTCATTGGCTTATGCGCTGCTCGACCAGCCTATGCAGAAACGTTTTGAAATGGAGCCTCG
>PLSN01000488.1 GCA_003165135.1 Bacteroidota bacterium | reverse complement strand
CTGAAATAGACCCGGAGCTTGAAGCGTTGGATCATGATCCAATGCTGACCGTCGGGAAACTGGACAAAGCCGGAGCTCTTGGCCTGTTGGGCATAGCCGTGCCTGAGGAATACGGTGGACTGGGCAAGGACCTGATCTCTATCTCTTATGTCACTGAGGTACTCGGTGGTGGGCATGGTTTCTCTGTGTCGTATGGTGCTCATACTGGTATCGGTAGCTGCCCTATCATATACTATGGTACAGAGGAGCAGCGTAAAAAATACCTGCCAAAGCTCGCTACAGGTGAGCTGAAGGCCGCATACTGCCTGACTGAGCCGGGTTCAGGTTCTGATGCGCTCGGTGCCAAGACCAAAGCTGTGCTCTCTGAAGATGGCAAATATTATATCCTCAATGGCCAGAAGATGTGGATCACCAATGCAGGATTTGCAGATGTATTCATTGTATTTGCGAAGATAGATGGTGACGATAAAAAATTCACCGGCTTTATCGTAGAGAAATCTTTCGAAGGACTGAGCCTCGGTGCAGAAGAAAAGAAAATGGGCATCAAGTCATCATCTACCCGTCAGGTGTTTTTCAATAATATGAAAGTGCCTGTAGAAAACCTCCTCGGCGAGGCAGGCAAGGGATACAAGATCGCATTTCAGATATTGAACATCGGCCGCTACAAGCTTTGCAACGGAGTACTCGGTGGTGCTAAGCGTGCCCTGACTGTGGGTGTAAAGTATGCTAACGAGCGTCAGCAGTTCAAGACGCCTATCGCACAGTTTGGTGCTATCAAGCATAAGCTGGGTGAGATGGCGATCAAACTTTGGGTGGCAGAATCTGCTTCATACCGTGTATGTGGCCTGATCAACGACAAAGAACATGAGCTCAAAGCAGCCGGTGCATCCATGACAGACTACCTGACAGGTGGTGCGGAAGAATATCAAGTGGAATGTGCACTGCTGAAAGTGATCGGTTCTGAAGTGCTGAACTATGTAGTAGATGAGTCTCTCCAGATACATGGAGGATATGGATTCTCTGAAGAGTACCCAATGGCACGTTCATACAGGGATTCTCGTATCAACAGGATATTCGAAGGTACGAATGAGATCAATCGCATGCTTTCTATCGATGCGCTTTTGAAGTTTGCGATGAAAGGGAAACTCGATCTGATGACTCCCGGCCTTGCTATCCAAAAAGAACTGGTATCAGTACCTGACTTCAGCTCACCTGATCCGGATGATATTTTCGGCAATGAAAGAAAGGCATTGAAAAATGCTAAGAAGGCATTCCTTCTGATAGCTGGCGGTGCTGTGCAGAAACTGATGATGAAACTCGAGCATGAGCAGGAAGTACTGATGCATGCTGCGGACGTGCTGATTGAGATCATTCAGATGGAGTCTGCCCTGCTTCGCGCTGAGAAGCTGATCAACCTGCATGGCCAGGAAGCATCTCAGATATATATCGATATGGTAAAATGCTTCTACTTCGATGCACTAGACCGTATCAACGTAGCAGGCAGGTCAGCACTGGCCGGTTTCGCTGAGGGAGATGAACTGCGCCTGATGGCAATGGGCCTGAAGAGGTTTACCAAATATGACTTTGTCAATACTAAAACACTCCGTCGTAATGTAGCAGACAAGCTGATCGCAGAGAATGGCTATTGCTTCTGGGATTAATTTTTAAAGTCAGAATATAAATTCAAACCGTTACTTCGTTGAGGTAGCGGTTTTTTATTGACCTAGCTCTTCAGTATTTTGTCATACTTGGTGCCGTTGGCAGGATCGAGGCGCTTGAGCAGGTTTGTGATCTTGGTCTTTTCGCTGGCATCACCGCCGGCGAATATCCCTACTATCTCGTCTCCTTTGGCCTGGAGAAATAATATCAGTAATATGTTATTAGCATTATCCTTAAATGCCTTATCTATTTTGTCCAATGCATCAGCTATATTGGCGCGTGCAGTAGATGGGTCATCATAAAAGAGGTCAATACCCTGGAAGTGGTATTCATACATAGCCTGTTTATACAGGTCATATTTACCGCCCATCAGGCTGCTGATGATATTGTAGCGGTTTTTGCCCTGGGTCAGTGGATTGCTGTCAAATGGTTTCCATCCCTTGGCATCAGAGGCTGTAGATGGTATCTGATTAGTGATCTGCTCGGCCAAAGCAAAGTATTTATCCCCCCCACCTTTGCTCATGGTCATATAGTCCATTCCTATGATCATATAGGCATAGTAACCCAGTACTGAGGACAGATTGGTCGTGTACTGATTGACATTGAAATCTATAGGTGTGTTGATGGCATAGGTAAATATAAAATCCAGATCACGGAAGTTCAGTATCGGAGAGTTATAGGTGCTATTGTATCCCGGGCGCGATGACTGTACGGTGATCGTACCTGAGTACTGGTCCTGTGATACTATGCTCTCCAGTGTGATATAAAGCGCACACTCGATCTTTTCTTCGGGTGCAAAATTGTCCTGTGTCCAGGCACGTTGGTTCATAAACTCAGTGATGGCGTTTTTTAATGATGAGAATGTCGCAGGATCTACGCCGGTTATTTTTTGGGTATTGAGATCGACAGTACAGTGAAGTTCCTGTGCATTCAGTCCTGTGCATGACAGGAGTATTAGCAGAGCGGGGACCAGTATGAATCGCAATAACTTCATTTATGACAGCTTTTGTATATAGTTGATAATGTCTTCGGCGACCTCAGCTTTAGATTTCAAATCAAATTTAACCACATTTCTGCTTTTATCAACTATCGTTACTTTATTGGTATCATGCTGGAATCCTGCCCCAGGGTCCTGAAGTGAGTTTAGTACGATCAGGTCCAGGTTCTTTTTCTCCAGTTTGGATAGTGCATTCTCCATTTCATTGTCCGTCTCGAGCGCAAAACCTACATTGACCTGATTGGCTTTTTTTCTTTTGCCCAGTTCGTAGGCTATGTCTTTGGTTTTAATCAGTTCGAGCATAAAGTCATCTTCTTTCTTTTTGATCTTGGTATTCGCAGGGTATTTGGGTGTATAGTCAGCGACTGCCGCTGCGAATATGATAACATCACTTTCATCAAAATATTGTGAGCAGACCTCATACATTTCTGAAGCAGTGGTCACGTCGATTATTTTGACAGTCCTATTGTCAGGCTTCATCTGAGTGGGGCCTTTGACCAGTATCACCTCAGCACCTCTGCGGGCATATTCATCTGCCAGAGCTATCCCCATCTTGCCGGTAGAGAAATTACTTATATACCTGACCGGATCGATCGGTTCACGGGTTGGGCCGGCAGTGATAAGAACTTTTCTTACTGACATGGCATTGTAAAAAAGAAAATGTTAAAATAAATTTTGTTAATTCAATAGCATATATACATTTACAAGATTAAATAACCTAAAAATTCACCCAAAATGAAAAAATTAGTTTTTGCAGTTGTCATCGGAGGCCTTGTTACATTCGCAGCATGTTCTAAAAGCAGCAGCGGTGGTGTAGGCACTTATACTTGTAAGTGTAACACTGTCGTAGGTGGTGTGTCAACACCTTCTACTTCAACGTTTAGTAATGTAACTCAAGCAGAAGCTCAAACATCTTGCAGCCAGGCTGGTACATTGTTGGCTACACAATATCCAGGTTCTTCTTGTGCACTGCAGTAATTTATTTAAATTTCTGATCTAAAAGGGGCAGCTAATGCCCCTTTTATTTTTTATTAAAGCCTTGTCGTGAAATTTAATCTTGCTTTTTTAGTCAGTATCCTGCTATCCATATTGCTTGGAGCTGTATTTGTATTTTCAGCTTATACGAAGCTCTATCCTATTCAGTCATTTGAATATACCTTTATAGATATAGGTGTGGCAAACTGGATGACTGCCCCCTTTATTGCCAGAGGGATGATCGGTTTGGAGTTTTTTTGCGGTATACTGCTGATACTCAATTTTCAACTAAAGCGGTTCACGATACCTTTGGTCACTTCTATCTTAGTGATATTTTGTGTCTATCTCCTTTTGGTTATTCAGGTCAAAGGAAACCAGGGCAACTGCGGCTGTTTCGGTGAGTATTTTGCTATGACACCACTGCAGGCTATTTTCAAAAATATAGGGCTACTGATAATATGCCTTGTGATCTACCTTCTTACAGTTCCGTTCAAATTTCCAGCGGTTAATTATTCAGGCATATTGTGCCTGACGGTTGGACTTGTATTGCCATTTATTTTAAACCGGGTCGATCTCGAAAACTCAAAAGACCTTCGTCCTGAGTCTGTCAACTACCATCTGCCTTTGGATATCCTGTATCAAAGCAAGAACCCTGTGAATTTGCCTCCCAAGGTCGAGCTGAGGCATGGCAAGTATATCATAGCCTATCTGAGCCTGACCTGTCCTCACTGCCGTATCGCAGCTCAGAAGATACATGTGCTGCACAAGGTAGACCCTTCGATCCCCTTTTATCTTGTATTCAATGGCAAACGAGAACTATACCAGCCGTNNTGGGCTATCCGATATTCCTCACCAGATTTTTTTCGGACCCGAAGAGTATGTGAAAATGTCCGGTACTGCCTTGCCAGAAATATTATGGGTCAATAATAGTATAGTAGAAAAAAAGGGCAGCTATATGGACCTTACCCAGGAAGAAATAAAAAAATGGCTATCAGCCACAGATACTACTTCAAAAAAGCCCTGACTTGATCGGCTATCGTCTCAGGTTCAGCCATTCTCCCGTCACCGCTTAGTCCGCTTGCCAGTTCACCGTTTTCTACGGGTATCAGATGATTGCCGTATGAAGCCAGTAGGGCAAGGTTTCTTTTGGTGGACGGATGCTTCCACATATCCAGGTCCATGGCAGGAGCAAAGAGGACAGGGCATTTAGCTGAGAGATAGGTAGCCAGCAGCATGTTATCGCACTGGCCATTTGCCATCTTGGCCATGGTATTGGCCGAAGCAGGTGCTATGATCATGAGGTCCGCCCAGAGACCTAGATCCACATGATTATTCCAGATGCCGGTATCGTTCTGCAGCTGGCTTATGACCGGGTTCTTGCTCAGTACAGATAGTGTCAATGGGGTAATGAAATCCTCAGCAGATGAGGTCATGATGACCTTGACCTCTGCACCTGCCTTGACGAGCAGCCTGACGAGTATGGCGCTTTTGTATGCTGCTATACTGCCGGTGACGCCGAGAATGATCTTTTTGCCCGCTAATGACATATATCCGTTTAATCACAAAAGCGCAAAAAGAAAATGAGTAAATATCTTTTTGCGCTTTTGCTTGTATTTATTTTGTGAGATTAATCGTTGTAGCGATAGCTCAACTGGTCATCCTGAAACTCCTTGGTAGCAAGGATAGTAGGGTGAGGCAGTTTCTCGTAGAACTTAGATATTTCTATCTGCTCGCGGTTCTCATGGATCTCCTCCAGTGTATCTGTGTGAGACGCAAAATCTTCCAGCTTGCCATGCAGTTCCAGTTTCAGATCTGCAGAGATCTGATTGGCACGCTTAGCTACCACAGCTATAGACTCATATGTGTTCTGAGTTTTCTTAGCCATCTTCTCCATATTTTGGGTCTCAATAAATGGATTGATCTGGGTCATTTTAATCCTTTTGCTTTTGTCCATTACCTTTTAGTTTATTTAAATTATCAGAAGCCTGTGCGTAGAGTTTTTCAGCTTCCTTGAAATATTTGCCGTCTTTGTGATTATCCACAAAATTATAATAACTTTTGACAGTCTTGTCAAAAAAGTCAGCCTTTTTGATGTCGCGCCTTACAGCATTGGTATCTGCCTGCTCCTCAGCGAGGTCAAAATTATTCTTAATAATGCCATAGTAGCACCTTTCTATAGTTTCATTACATTTTTTGGCCTGATCGGGATCTTTGATGAATGCTAACTGTGAGTTGCATTCTTTGATGGCCAGCTGAAACTGTTTTTCACGGTCCATCAGGGAAAATGAGAAGACACGCTCATAGGCTGCATCTGTAGAATAAAAATGTGCATCCTGCTCATACTTGACAGCCTCTGCTACATATTTACTGCTTGGATACTTATAGTAGAAATCCTTATAGGCATCTATCACTGAGTGGTACCTCTCGACACGCCTGATGGCTATGCTATTCTCCGCATATTTGTTATATGACTTGACGACCATAAAGAGGATGCGCTCTACATTGTCTATATCGGGCCATTGCGTCAGCAGGTTCTTAAACGAGACTGCCGCTGCTTTATAATTTTCCGTTTTGTAGTATAGCTCAGCGTTTGCGAGGGCTTTTCTTTCGAGTTTTTTTCGCAGGCGTATGATCGATTTGTTTGCACTATCTACTTTGCTGCTCTGCGGAAACTGGTTGATAAAAGACTGAAAGGCATCGATGGCCTTAGTGGTATAGGTCTGGTCCAGTTCATATTTTGGTGAGAGCATGCTATTGCTCACAGCACTCATAAATAGGCAGTCTTCGGCCTTTTTAGAGGTAGGGTAGGTGTTGGCGTAACTCTTGAAGTGGTAGGCAGCCAGCATATAGTCACCCTGCTTGAAGTTGGCCATGCAGTACATGTAGTAGATGTCCTCGGTAGAGCGCTGGCCCTTCATGAGGCCCATCAGCTCTTCGAATATCGGTATGCACTTATAATATTCCTTTTTATTGTACCATTCCGTTGCCACTTTGAGCTTGTAGTTGATGTCCGGGTTCTTCATCAGCTTCTCAGGTGTCTCGCAGGATGCCAGGACCATCGCTATGACAGCTATGCCGATCAGTACCAGAGGGTATCTGCGCTTAATGATTGTGCTTATTTGAGTGGTCAATTTTCTGAACATCATCCCGAGATTGGTATTTCTTCTTTTGGGGTTGGCAAAGATAAGCTTTTTAGCCCAAACGCCCATTTTTGTGTCCTAAGTAATGCTAAAATGGGTGATTTATTGTGTCCGGGTGGATTTTAACAGACCGGTATACCCCCAAACCCCCTAAAGGGGGCTTTAACAGCCAGCTCTGAATGTATTAAAGCCCCCTTTAGGGGGTTTGNNGGTTTGGGGGTAAGCGCATTGAGCAAATATCAGAATTGCCGTACACTTGTCAGGCTGGCGCGGCCTTTTCTTTGGGATTTTAACAGTATGGCTGGTGTGGGATCAATAAAATAGCTATATTTGTATTTAGTAATTAATNNAAAAAGGGGGGTTAAGGTGGTAAAAAAGAATTTTTTATAATACATAAGTGAAAAAATAGTGCAGGCTGTGTTCAACCAAAAAATGCAATAAATCGGCTGCCGGCCCGTCATAAAACTCAGGATTTATCTCCTATATTTCGAAATCAATCAAAAATCCGATAACAATGCAATCAAAGATAGCACTCATCACAGGCGGTAGCCGCGGCCTTGGCAAAAATGCCGCACTTCACCTGGCCAAAAATGGTAATGACATCATCATTACTTATTTTTCTAAGAAAGAAGAAGCCGACAAGGTCGTAGCTGAAGTAGAAGCGATGGGCCGGAAAGCTGTAGCGATACAATCTGACGCTGGCGACATCAAGGCAATAGACAGTTTCATAGCGAATGTCTCCAATGTGCTGAAAGAAAAATGGGGCCGCGAAAAGTTCGACCACCTCGTCAATAATGCGGGACATGGTGGTTCTATTCCTTTTGCTGCTGCGACTGAAGCGGACTTTGACAGGTTTTCTGACGTGCACTTCAAGGGTGTATTTTTTCTGACCCAAAAAGCACTGCCGATCATGAATGATGGCGGCAGCATAGTTAATCTCTCGACGGGCACAACGCGCTTTGCCAATCCCGGCTACTCGATATATGCCTCGATGAAAGGCGCGGTAGAGATACTCACTAAATATCTGGCAAAGGACCTCGGCGCACGAGGAATCAATGTCAATATAGTAGCCCCGGGGCCGGTCGAGACTGATTTCAACAGCGCGGCCATCCGCAGCAATGCTGCCCTGAAAGAACGACTCGCTACCGTGACGGCACTCGGCAGGGTAGGTGAACCTGATGATATAGGAGGTGTGATCGCATTCCTCTGCTCGCCCGAAGGCCACTGGATCAACGGCCAGCGCATCGAGGCATCAGGAGGGATAAATCTGTAGGGTTCATCAGATAATTTTTGTTGATTTTCTAGTTAGTTATATACGTTTTATCTTTAAACTGCGTTTATAGGGACTATGAGAAAAGTCACTACACTTTTTATTTTCCTTACACTCCATCTGCTCACATCTGCTCAAGGTGGTGTATGGACATGGGTAAAAGGAGATAACTATACATCTAGTCAAGGGGTGCGAGGACAGGTAGGTATCGCCAATTCTACCGACTACCCCAGCGGCAGGTATAACGCCGCTCAATGGACCGATCTGGATGGAAATTTTTGGATATTCGGCGGCCAACTAAATACAAACCCTGATATGTGCAATGACCTCTGGAAATTTGAACCGGCTAACAATACCTGGACATGGGTTAAAGGCCCTTCGGCTTGGGATGAGCAAGGCACATATGGTACGCAAGGTGTCCCGGCATCCGCTAATGTGCCCGGCGCGCGTTGTAAAGGTGCACGTACATGGACGGATCTACAAGGCAGATTGTGGTTGAGTGCGGGATATGGATATGATGCCAATGGCAATGTCGGGTGGCTGGACGATGTGTGGATGTATGACATTACTACTAATCAATGGACATGGATGAAAGGTACAAATACCGGAAATGATATTTATGCTGTGTATGGTACACTTGGTATGGAATCACCAGATAATACTCCTGGTGGAAGAAAAGAATGTAATTCAAATTGGGTACTTCCGGATGGTACATTTTGGACTTTCGGAGGCGATGATTTTAATATCGGTCCATATAATGATATGTGGAGGTTTAATATAAATACGAACAATTGGGCATGGATGGGTGGAGGCTTTATTAATACACAATATGGAACTTTAAATGTGGAGTCTTCATTTTATCTTCCAACCTCAAGAAGAACATTCACCCACTGGCAAGATTCAGCAAACAATTTGTACATATTTGGTGGGTTTGATGATTATGTTAATGGCACTTTCAATGACATATGGCGTTTTAACACGACAAATAATGAATGGACATGGATAGGAGGTGATGATACCGAGAATGGGTCAGGAACCTATGTATCACAATGCAAAAATGACCAAACCTTACTTCCGGGGTCCAGATTCGAAAACAGAACTGTCCAAACCAAAGGCTGCATTGATATATCCTGGAGCTTTGGTGGCCTTACAAATCTTCATGATAATGTATTAGATTCATACAATGATCTATGGATTTATAATATTGTGACTACGGAATGGCTTTGGGTGAGCGGAAGTAACGAACAAAATCCCGCAGGAAATTTTGGTATCATAAATCAGCCTTCGATAGCTAATATTCCACCCGGTAGAGGTGGTTGCTGTCTTTGGGTTGATCAATCAGGTTCATTATGGATGTGGGGTGGTGCAGACTCATTAGGGAGTACTTGGAATGATATGTGGAACTTTGTGCCTGANNATCTATGCATCCCAACTGACAATAATGTTTTTGTGATAGCGACAGCTTTCTCTCCAAATGGTGACAACAAGAATGAACTTTTTTATCCTATTCTTAGCAATTCATTTAACAGTTCGATTCTCAGCTTTAAAATATATAACCGATGGGGCCAGTTGATATATGAAAATCCTTTACAAGGATGGGATGGTACATATAAGGGAGAACCACAACCTGCGGGGATATATACATGTTTTGTCACTGTGAGTCTACCTGATAATGGCAATTCGGAAATAACGAGGCAAGGGACTTTTGCCTTATTCCGCTAAATGAGTACATGGAGTTTTGCGGGTAGTGCATATACTTTTTCTGTTTCTGAATATGCGAGTGGGGTTTATCTGCTGCAGATCAATGATAGCAAGGGCGGGCAGACAGTGAGGAAACTAGTCGTGGAGTAAAGAGAAAGATTCCTTCGTAGAGCTTCGCA
>PLSN01000450.1 GCA_003165135.1 Bacteroidota bacterium | reverse complement strand
TCACCTTAGGGTCTATGCCCCATTTCACCAATTGGTCCATGTCAGTGATCTTGCAGCCCTCGACAAACTCCATGATGAGTATCTTGTCAGTAGAGTATTCGCGATATACTTTTGGGATGTAGAAGTCAGTCCTGAATTTATACGTTGAGCGAAAACGCTCGATGTTCCTGGCCTCATTGCGGTAGTCTAGTTCCTTCTGCATGCCGCGCTCGAAGGCGCGAACTGCTTCATCGGCTTGTAGCACTCCCTGCTTTTTGAGATAGCGGTCAGCGCGTGCTACGACATCCTTGATGATCTGCATGTCACGGTCTATTATTTCAGCTACTTCGGGCCTTTGTATTTTGACTACTACTATTTCGCCTGTCTTAAGTTTAGCTTTATGTACTTGACCGATAGATGCGGATGCCAGAGGTTTTTCGTCAAACCATTCGAAGAGTTCTTCGAGTTTCATATTGGTCTCACGCTCTATGATGCGTTTGGCTTTTTCAAACTCAAACGGCGCGACCCTGTCCTGTAGTTTTTCAAATTCCTTGACCAAACCTTCGGGTATAATATCCGGCCTGTTGCTGAGGATCTGCGCCAGCTTGACGAATGTAGGACCGAGGTCCTCTGCTGCCATACGGATACGCTCATACCGCGTGTACTCCATCACTGGTTTCTCATCGCGTATCCACTTGATACGGGTAGATTCCGGTACCAGATTGCGAAGGGTGGAGTTTATGACGACATCTTCAAAACCCCACTTGATAAGTACACCGAGTATCTCCCGTGTACGGCCGAGATTGCGAAAAGCGAGATCAAGCATATGAAGTAAAAATAATAATTGTCAGGATATTTATGGATGTTTAAGCGCAAAGAGAATGAATAACGCAAAGAATAACCTGCCGCAGAGAGGCGAAGGTGCAGAGATAATCTCTCGCTAAGGCGAATACGGAGACGATGTTCACCCTCCCCATGTGCATGAGGACACGCGCCACGGGATATGGAAATGCTCTTTTGGTGATATTATCTCTTTTTCTTTTTCATCTTGTAGGGGTTAGTAAGGATATAATTGAGTTCAAACCCGATATAGGAAAAGGTACGTGTATATGATCCATCAATTTCTTTGCTGCTGCCAGGCAAAAATGAATAGTGGTAAGTGTTTCTGAAAAGCGGAGACCAATTTCCAATAACCTGAAAGTTTAGTATCTTCTTATTAGGCAAAATATAGTTTATACCCGCAGTGGCGTGAAAAGATGCAAAAAATTTAGCCCTGGTATTGCCGTTAGTAATATTAAGGGTAGCTAAAGTTGTATTAGTTGGATAGTCTATCCATGTTGTCGTCCCAAATGTACTGGTTCCATATGTTAGGTCTGTACCCAATTTAAAATTAGCAAGCCAGTGTTTCTGTAGATCATGAAATGGGACATAATAGCAAGCATCGAGTGGCAAATAGATCGCTGCAATTCCTATCAGACTATTCTGTCCGAAACTATTATCATTGGGTAACAAAGAATACTTTTTAGAAATAAAAAACTCTGTATTATCGGCATCTACACCCGCTCTGAGTCCTGTCTGGAAACCCCATCGATGGTAAAAATTAATCTGGTATACCCAGCCTATCTGTATCCCACCCCTAGATTTAACCAGTAAGCCCAAGTCAGGCTGATGAAAGCCGGTGGTGACCCCTGGCACCACATCGAACCGTAGTAAGAAATTAGTATGGTTAGTAGAAAAAATCCGGTCATAATCATAATGCCTCTGCCGCATGGGGAGGGTATCCTGATCCTCACCCTGGGGGAAAGAATACAGGGCGGCAAATAGATATACAAGTGATAATAGAGCTTTTAATGCTTGGTTTCTTTTCATGGCTGCTATAAATTTTTGATAGGTGGTATTCTATATCCGGGCTTTGCCTTCTTCATATGCCTGACACGGGTAAAAATATAATCAAGCTCAAAGCCAATATAGTTGAGTCTGCGGATAGATGTGCCACCCACTTCCTGCGGTGTGCCGGGCATAAAAGTAAAAGTACCCTGCTCAGAATATGAAGGTGCATAGCTCCCCACTATCTGCAGGTTAAGCATTTTCTTATTGGGCAAANNGAGGCATGAAGAGAAGGGTAAGCTGTGTAAGCTCGAAAGGTCGTTTGCTGATAAAATTCAAATACTGTTTTGTTATTTGATCCATTAGGTTCTCCAATGATATCAGAATATTGGAATGAATTACCTACTTCTATGTTAATATCAATTCCCAACTTGAAAGTAGCAAGCCAGCTATTACATTTATCATACAGTGGTAATTTATATACTGCGTAGACGGGGATGCTTAATACTTGCTCATCTTTTAGTTTTTGAGGAGCGCCAAAATTCATACCGACACCGGAGTATGATGCAGGTAATGAATAGTTGAAACTATTCCAGTATAGGCTTATGCTAATGCCTGTCTGTATGCCCCATCTATTGAGATGGGTGCAAGTTTTTTGTTTTTCCGCTATAGTAAGTTCATTTGATTTCTTCCCCCATGATTCTTTGAAATTGATCTGATACATCCAGCCGAATGTTACAGCAGGACTTGGCATCGTCTCAAACTGTAATGGCGAATGCGAAAAGTGAACCGGTGTGGCAAAGGTGACAGATGGACGAACAAAGAAGTTCCAATAATTAGTAGAGAATATCTGGTCATAATCAAAGGGTGCTTTTTTATTTACGACCATACTATCCTGTGCCAAAAGATTGCAGATAGGTATAAAGAGCAGGCATAGCCAAAAGATGGCTACACCTACTCTTTGAGTATAGTTGCATTTAATATTACTGCAAATAAGTCTCATAATGATTGGTTGTCGGACTGATATTAGGGTGCCAGAGATTTGTATTTGTCCTGTAATTGGGAACCTGAACAACTATGGATGAACCCGGAACATTTGTCGAAACCCAACTATCATGTTGCCGCCAGCCCATTGAGTTTGATGTGGTGCCGATACATCCTATTGACGCTCCGGTACTTGTTGTACAAGTATTATCGTCTTCTTTATGCCCGCAAGAAAAATTAGTGTACCAACGGGAATAGTTGCTACCGCTGGTGTTTTTCCAGTTTATCGCCCACGTTTCAAACTCAGAGTAAATATAATACTGGTGGGTTTCTATCGCATCCTGAATATGCTGTCCGCCGGCGGGATAGAAAGCGTAATTAATATAGCTTTCACCATTATAATCTTTATAACATCCTGCTGAAAGTTTTTTAAGACTATTAGTGGTGCGTGTGCCAATTAATGAGGAATTGTGTGTGACGACATTGGACGCTACATATTGTTTGTCCATATTAGCATCTGTAATTTTATTAAGTGTAGTCACACTGCCATCTGTTATTTCATACACCACACCATTTCTCATTATTTTGTATAGCTCTGTACCTATACCCACTGCACCAGCACTATTGAGAACAGTAAGTAGTGCATAAGAATGCGCATTGTAATAAATAAATGGATTATTTGGATCCGCATCATTCAGTCCATTAGTTCCCCAAGTAGTAAGCATAGCATCAAAATCAATCCTTAAAGAGTGAAAACTAAGGCTATTTTCGAAATCTATATATGTCTGATTTTCATTGTAGCCGGATNNAGTCACTTGCTATAGAATCAAATTGAGCACTAAAAGTAGCTACCGCTGCTTGCTGCTCACTGATAAGATTATTAATATTAGATTGAAAGGTTGACATACTAGTAAAGACTAATATACCGCTGACATTTGAGACACCTGTTGGGTCACTTTTGTACGTTTTATTATTAGCAGTAGTGGTCGGAGATTTAGTGTTTTCCGTTTTCTTGCAGGATGCAACAAATAGCACTAGCATCACGCACAGACAATAACTTATCTTTTTCATATTATTTAAGATTAATGAGTTCATGAAAGAAGAAGGATGATGATTGTCTCTCTTTTAGTAGATTTGCATTTGTAATCCGCGTCTCTACCAGAATAGGGATGCTCGGGCTTTCACAAGTGTCCGAGGGGGAAGGTTCATCTATGCGCCTTCCCCTAATTTCGGTATATCATCATATACCATAAGGCTGAAGCCACTATAGCGCAAGANNAAAAAATTACAAATAAATCGATGGAGGGGGGGGGCAATGTATGCATTCATAGGCATATATTTTATGTATTTATAATACGAAGGTGAAGTATTAAAATGTGGAAACCAAATTTCACCTGTTTTAATATTACAAGTAGTTTGTTGTTCACATATAGAAAAGGCTTCAGCTTTGACAACTTTTCGAATGTTGTCAAAGCTCGAGTGCTTTACTTTAAACTACCAGACTCAAAAAATAGTACTAATAATCAAATAAATATTTGCTATATTTGTATTTGATAAGTCATTAAAGCAATTTGAATTTCAA
>PLSN01000167.1 GCA_003165135.1 Bacteroidota bacterium | reverse complement strand
GACTATATGCATTGCTATTACACTTCAGTTAATTTTCTTCTTCGTAAGACAAAATTCTGCCCGAGATAAACCCTTCTGACCTGCTCGTCATCTGCCAGCTCTTCTGCAGTGCCTGCTTTGAGTATCTTTCCTTCAAATAGCAGATAAGCGCGGTCAGTAATGGACAATGTCTCCTGCACATTGTGATCGGTGATGAGTACACCGATATTTTTTTGTTTGAGTTTCTCTACGATGCGCTGGATGTCCTCGACGGCTATAGGGTCTATACCTGCGAATGGCTCATCCAGAAGAATAAATTTAGGATCAGTTGCCAGGGCCCGTGCTATCTCAGTCCTGCGGCGCTCACCTCCGCTGAGTACATTGCCCATAGAGGTACGTACACGATTTAATCCGAATTCATCAAGCAGCAATTCCAGTCTATCCTTTTGATCCTTTTTAGAGAGGTTTGTCAGTTCGAGTACTGCTGATACATTGTCTTCCACGCTGAGATTGCGAAATACAGATGCCTCTTGTGGCAGATAGCCGATACCTGCCTGTGCCCTTTTATACATCGGTAGTGTAGTAATATCCAGATCGCCGAGAAATACCTTGCCGCCGTCAGGTTTGATGAGGCCCACTGTCATGTAGAATGAGGTCGTCTTGCCTGCACCGTTTGGCCCTAGCAGGCCTACTATTTCGCCTTGTTCTACAGTCACAGACACATGATCGACCACGGTCCTGTTCTTGTATTTTTTTATCAGATTTTCAGCTCTTAGTATCATTGTTGAGGTATATAGTTTACTTGCGACTCACGACTTGCAGCTTGCGACTCACTCTAAAAATCATGTCCGAAGCTCAGATAAGCAATTGGCTTTTGGCTCCAGACTCCCGAATCCAATCCCCAGGCCGCATCAAGCTTGATAAAATAACCGAGCAGTGATGTGCGGAAACCAAAACCCGTGCCGAGTATGACAGGAGTTTTATATTGTTGTATAGTCACCACAGAGACAGGGTTCTGATAGGTGGTGGTAAAGAGGGGATTGTTGTTTGAGAATGGACTCAAACCATCCCATGCTGTACCGCAGTCCATAAATCCGACTATCATAAAGTTTCTGACGAACTCGGATTTGGATGGATGGTTCATCAGCATAGTGATGATAGGTATCCTGAGCTCCGCATTTATGAGAGCATAGCTTGATCCGTTTCGTGAGTTGGCAGTGAAGCCCCTCATCGGCGACGCTATAGTCTGATAGACATAGTTCTCGTTGGGGTTGATAGGTGCCTGCACCGTAGGTGCATTACCTGTCTGTACAGTGAGGAGACTATTGTCCAGGCCGCCGAGATAGTGTATCATTTTGTCATTGCCAAGAGATGTGGCAAAGCTGGCGCGAGATGCGAGTATCATCTGTTTGTATATCTTCAGATAGTAGCGTGCATCAAACCCCATCTCTGTGAAGTAGGCATTATTCCATGCAGGCAACCTTACACCTCCGTCGAGCTGCGTAGGGATCTCTTTGTGGAACTCAACAAATCCTTTGAAGCGGAAACCGTTTTTGATGTCGGTCATCACGTCGAGGGTATTGTCGTATACATATTCTGATTTGACATACACCCAGTTGGTGGAGTATGTAGGGATATTGAGGCTGAATGTATCGAGTGACTTAAAGATATATCTGTCGTTCCTATAGCCGCCTGTGAGCCCTATCCTGTGAAATACATCAAACGGATACTTGTATTCAGTTTCCAGAACGATCGTCTTGACACTATAGTCCACCTGGCCGATGTTGTCTGGGATCACTGTATTATAGAATGGGACATTCGTGTTTGCAGTATTGCTCATAGACTGGTAGTAGAAGGTGAACTTCTTGTCCCATCTTTTCTTCAGGTTCTCATATACCAGAAAATAACCCAGATCGGTAAAGCTGAAGCCTGATGAACCAGCTATCGGGAAGGTCAGTCCGCCATATAGTTTATAGTCTTCTAAGAGATCAGTGATGCCCACTTTAAGCAGGATATTCAAAGGCTGATACATATAGCCGGGATTCTGGGGGTCGAATACCTGCTGGGTGGTGATGATAGGATCATTGTCGAGCTGAGCGATGAACTTGTCTACCATAAAGCGAACGAAGTAAGGCCGCACCCTGGAGAATTTGAAAATATAGCCCGATGAAGCGGATGCTCCAGTGGTAGCGCCCGGCAAAGTGGCTTTGTTGGCAGCTGCGGCGCTGTCCCAGTCAAAGAGTTTGACGCCATAGTCATATTCACTCTGAAAGTCCTGCCCTGTATATGTTTTCTTCGTGATGTGGTTCTGCTTTGCCTCTATGTCAGCACGCTTTTTGTCCTCCAATGCTTTTTTCGCAGAGTCTTCTGCCAGCATGACATTGTTCCTGCGTTTCATATAGTCGGTCTGGATATAAGTTTGTTTCAGATCAGGCTTAGCTGTATTGATCTCATATTTATAAAACTCATAGCGGCCTTTCTTTAGCACCCTATCCAAAGCTAAGTTTTTCTCAGGGGCGAGATTTTGCTCTACGATGTTAGTTGAGAAATTGGATAGCTGATGAGTTTTGCCCTGCGTCCTGAATACCTGATCTTTGGTCACGCCTGTCACAGTTATGATACTGGTGTCGAGTACCTGACGATAGTCCACATCTTCGGGCAGGCTGATAGAGTCATCTTCGTTTGATTCTTTGTTGTGGTATTGATAGGTCTTTTGATTGTGGTCAAAGACCTGCTCCAGTGTAGCCAGATATTGGTTTCTGATACCATTAGATTCACTCAGATACGAGAAGTACTCATCATTGAATGGCTGCGGATAGCTTTCATTCGCATTGGGTGTATTAGTGATGCGGTAAAGTGTATTGCTTTCATCGTCGAGATCATAAAAATACAGATCGGTCTGTTTGTCAAATGTCTGAGATTCGTATTTCTCTTTGCGCAGCGTATCATCTGAGCGATTGCTGGCGAAGACCACGCCACGTATACTATCTACCATGACCACTGCCGGTGTGAAATCATCGTAAAAATCATTCGTGATCTGCTTCACGGTCTGTGATGAGATCGTATAGAGGAAAATATCTGACTGGCCATTTCTGATAGCGGAGAAAGCCAGTGTTTTTGGATCGGCATAGCTAAATGATGTGACCTTTGAGAATTTTTCTACGCGGTGAAACTCCTTCCATGGCTTGCCTTTCTCTTTTTTGAGCGAATATTCCCCGAAACGCACCACATTCTTTTTATCAAAGATGAAACCTATCTTATCGCTGCGAGGCGACCATGATACCAATGGTGTAGACTCATCTGTCCATTGTGTCAGCGTGCGCCATCCTGTCCTGAATATCACCTTTGTCTTTTTCTTCTCGAGATCTATCAGGTGTATCTTTTTTCTGCCGATATTATTTGAGGCATAGGCTATATAGCGGCCATCAGGACTGATGCGCGGCTGGTAGTAGTCAGTCTCCCTGCGGTTTTTCTTTTTGACCATGTCCTGGTTCTCGCGGGGCATGGTGTATTTTATTTCATTGTTATACCGAGCCAGGTAGTATTTGTACCAGCCCTGCAGGGTCTCATTGAGATTGGTGCCCAGCGCGAAATAAAAACCATTGTCCACGCTGCGGTTGATACGCACGAGATATTGCAGATTACCTACGGCGTTTTTGCCATATACCTCCTCCACATAGTGCCATATCGAGTGTCCCACGAATGCAGACTCTTCAAATGACAGCTTGTTTAGACGATTGTATCGCTTGCTCATGATGCCATCACGTAGACGGTCCTCCATGTCTGCGTTCCAGCTTTCGCCGAGGTAGGAGATCAGGCCCTGCTTATACCAGTCGGGCAGGTTGAGTGCTACAGCGTTTATTATTTTCTCACCTACAGTAGAGCCTTTAGATTGTTTATTGACATACAGTCTTGCTATCCCTTCTCTGATTTGTTTGTCGAGATTCCCATGATCGCCATTGAAGTAAATGAACATCTTGTCGTCCGGCAGTTTGGCTGTGCCGCCCTGATTCTGGTCGGGATCGTTGATGCCGATATTGGTCTGGTTGAGTTCGTTGATGGTGTTGTAGATAATGATATTGATCTTGCCCTTGTACTTGTAGTTGAGCAGTTCGGAGATAGAAAGGCCGTTGTCTTCGGCTGCCTTGATCACGTATCTGGCGATGTCCTGACCGCCCGGGTAGAAATAAGTAATGAAGTGGTCCGATTCGTAATATTGGAAAGCAAAGTCTTTATACTGCACACGGTTCTGGCCAAACTTGACCTCTGCGGTCTGGGCGGAAATGCGCGTTGTAATAGAAAATAAAATTAGCAAGGCAACCCCCAAACCCCCTAAAGGGGGCTTTAACAGCCCCCTAGTGCGTGTATTAAAGCCCCCTTTAGGGGGTTTGGGGGTATAATAGTTCAAAAAGTATTTCCTAAAATTCATCGCAATAAAAATTGTACTACACCTCAAAATACAACAATATTTGCAGTACTTTGACACTCATAATTAGTTAATAATCCTCAAAAAGCCAAAGCAGTGAGCCATTTGTTAAAATTGACCTTCGGGCCTTTTCAAGAAAACACCTATGTGATCTAGGACCAGACCTCAGAATGTATAGTGATAGACCCGGGCTGCAGCAATGCAGCAGAGCGGGCTGAACTGATCAAAACCATAGACAGCCTCGGCCTGAAACCTGTCCGTCTGATCAATACCCACTGCCATGTGGACCACATACCCGGCAATGCCCTCATAGCTGATACATATCATGTCGGGCTGGAGATACATCCGAATGAAGTACAAGTACTCAGCGATGCGCCTAGTTTCGCAGGAATATTTCAGATAGAGATGTCAGGTGATCAGCCTCCCATCAAAGCTTTCATCAATGAAGGTGATGAAATAAAATTCGGCTCGACCACACTACGTACACTGCTTACACCCGGACATTCGCCGGGCAGCATTTCTTTCTATAATGAGATAGAAGGCTATGTGATCTCGGGCGATGTACTCTTCTATCGCAGTGTGGGCCGCTATGATCTGCCGGGTGCAGATGGGAGCCAGCTGTTTCAATCTATCACTACCAAGCTCATGACACTGCCTGATGATGTGAAAGTCTATTCGGGCCATGGACCTGATACGACGATAGGCTCAGAGCGCAGGCACAATCCTTTTTTGAAAAACAACTTTTCTCAAACTCTTTCCTAAACTATATATTAAATAACTATTGAACCAGTTTCATCAGGACAGAGCCTAGTGAGCTTTTCATTTCCAGCTCTATGAGTTTGCCGGCCTTGTATGTATATACAGCAGAGTGGCCGTCGAGAGATGCGAGATAGGTGCCATCAGCCTGTTTGACTATTTCAAAAAACTGGCCTACTCGCTCGGAGAATACTTTTTGCAGGTTTTTGGGTTCAGAGAAATATAAAACCACTGAAGAAAAATTGACAGTGCCTGGTATCTCTGTTTTCTCGCCATCCTTATCTATAGTGAGCTTATCGTTTTTCCATAGTGTCTGAGTAAGAAACTTTTCTTCGTTCTTAATATTTTGAAAAAAAGCGGCAAACATTTTTCCTTCCTTATCATACAGCACATCTGTAGACATGGCAGATTTCTTTTCAACAAAGAGGACCTTTGCATCTGTGTGGCTTCTGAGGATATAATGTTTGATGCCGCCGGAATCTCGGCGCTCTACAGTGGTCTCCCCTATTTTATTTCCCAGAAGAAATACATCGTATTTGAGCTTCTGGCAGAATGAGGCCGAATACCAAAGTGAGAACACTATGATCAGAAGCCTCCTATGTTTCAGCCATTTCACGATACGATGACTTTAACGAGTTTCGATAATTCTATCGCCCTGTTCTTTACCGCATCAACATCTGCTCCTGTGTGGTCATATGTCAATACTACCCCCATACGTCTGTAGACACGTGCCGATGGTTTGTTAAAGATACGAATATCTGACTTATATGTTGCCAAAACTTTATTTATACCTGTATATGTCGGATCGACTCCTTCCTGATCTGCTAGTATGACCGCACTGGCACCCACACGCTCCAAAGTGATCTCCGGAATAGGCAATCCCAAAATGGCCCGTGCATGCAGTTCAAATTCGGATAGGTTCTGAGTGCCAGCTAATGTCACCATACCAGTATCATGCGGGCGTGGCGATAGCTCGGAGAAGTAAACGCCTTCTTTGGCAATAAAAAACTCCACTCCCCAGATACCTGCACCAGTGAGTGCCCTGGTCACCTTGCCAGCCATATCCTGTGCTTCATCTAATAGACGTGTGTCGATAGCACATGGTTGCCAGCTCTCCTGATAGTCGCCGCGCTCCTGGCGGTGGCCGATAGGCGGGCAGAATAAGGTCGGGCCATCCTTCTGCGTCACGGTGAGCAGTGTGATCTCAAAATCAAAATTGACAAAGGCTTCGACGATCACCTCGGCTATGTCGCCACGTTTAGCTGATTGGGAATAGTCCCATGCTTTTTTTATATCGTCTTTGGTCTTAATGGTCGACTGCCCTTTGCCGGAGGAGGACATGAGGGGCTTAACCACACAGGGTATGCCGACAGCGGCTACGGCAGTTTCAAGTTCTTCATAAGAAGTGGCATATCTGTAGTCTGCCGTGCGAAGACCTAGTTCTTTGGCGGCGAGGTCGCGGATGGCCTTGCGGTTCATGGTGAAGTTTGCAGCCTTGGCCGAAGGCACTACCTGTATGCCCTGTTTCTCATAGTCATAAAAACGCTCTGTGCGGATGGCCTCTATCTCGGGCACGATGATATCCGGTTTATGCTTAGCAACTATGGCGTCAAGCGCTGCACCATCGAGCATGTTGATGACCTCACGTTCGTCGGCTACCTGCTGGGCTGGGGCATTATTGTATGAGTCTACTGCTACCACATATTCCCCTAATCTTTTGAGGGCGATCACAAATTCTTTGCCTAGTTCGCCGGAGCCGAGGAGTAGTATTTTTTTCATGAAGAAGATTTTGAAAACTAAATATAGAGATAAAAATTATGGCTGTGATTTCAGTATCCGCCATTCTTTGGGAAAGTAATTGTTGATACGGTTTGGCAGTGCCTTGACGAAGCCCAGATTTGCTCCTTTGTACTTTACCACCATCCAGCCTTTGTGCTCGGTGGGGATTGAGATTGTTTCAGCTTTGAGATAGGAGATGGCGGCCTTCAGGTCCAGCTCGGCAGCAGGGAAATCCTTTTTGAAACCCTGATACAGGGACAACTCATGCGCAGGGATAAAGTCTTTTCCCTTGATCTCGCCTGCTGATATGCCTGCATTTCTGATATAGAGGCATTGTGCCAGTGTTTTGTAGTCGTGCAGGAAAATACCAGGTAGGATATTGAAGTATTGTTGATGTTTGAGGACTGCATATTGCTCTGGATTATCAATGAACAGGCTCAGATAAGGTAATAATTCAGCAGTGGCTTTATCCGGTGTTATGGCTTGTATTAAGCCCACTTTAGGGGGTTTGGGGGTCGGATCAGGGCCTTGCTTTCTGAGCAGACTGATGAAAAAACCCTCACCCTTGGTCTTGTGCGGATAGAAAGCGTAACCTTTTGCCTCTCCTTTGCTAACGAGTGTTAGTTCCGGACTGAAATCATCCGCATTTAGTATAGAAATGCTCTCCATGACATGTTCTGAGAGGAGATAGTTTATATTGTCGAGGTTCTCTACATCCTCAAAGGTACAGGTGCTGTATATCAGATAGCCACCGGGTTTGAGGCATTGGACGATATTTGCGAGGATGTCCCGCTGCCGCTCGGCACACATGGCCACGTTTGACTCGCTCCATTCATTGATGGCATTTTTATCCTTGCGAAACAAACCCTCGCCGCTGCATGGTGCATCGATCACTACCACATCAAAGAAAGCCCCCAGCTTTGCAAAATCCTCAGCCTTATTTTGAGTGACGACGACATTACTATTTCCCCATCGGGAAATATTCTGACGAAGGATGTAGTTTCTGTTGGCTATCGGCTCATTTGATACCAGCAGGCTTTCTTTATTCAGCACAGAAAGCAGGTGGGTGCTCTTGCCACCCGGTGCAGCGCAGAGATCAAGGACCCGGATGGGATTTTCAATAAATGGAATTGCCTTGAAGGCTTGTTCTAAAAACATACTTGAACTCTCCTGCACATAATATGCCCCTGCATGAAAGAGCGGATCAAAAGTGAAGGATGGGCGCTCACTGAGGTAAAAACCATTTTCTGTCCACTCGNNCCACTCGATTTTCTTATCAATGGGAAGAGAGCTATAAGAAAGGTTGAATTTAGCAGGATTGATGCGGACAGAAGTTGTCATAGCGTCATCAATGGAACTAATAAAGGCGTCAAACTCGTCGCCGAAATGCGCTTGCATCCTGTCAATAAATGCCTGTGGAAATTTACTCATCATCAGTTGCTAAAACGTGTTCTTTTTTGCCAAAGATAACATTCAGCAGGACACCGGTCACTACGAGTATGATCCCGGTGATGATAGAGGTAGTATATGACTCGCCGAAGAAAAATACTCCAAAGATCAAAGCATAAAGTATACCGAGGTAGTTGAGACTTGATACGATGGCGATCCTTTCTGACTGCAATGCCCTGGTCATATAAGTCTGACCCAACTGTGTCATGATGCCGGTGAGCAGGAGATAAATCCAGTCTATCCCATGCGGTATCTGCCAGTCAAAGAAACACCCCACAAAGCCAATAATGGTACCAACTACCTGAAAATGCAATACGATCACAATGGGGTGTTCTTTTTCTTTCAATGAACGTATGAGATTATAAGATATGCCGGAGCAGAAAGCCGAGAATAAGCCTAGCATCAAATAACCTACGCTGATCTTTTCATCGAAACCCTTGATCATGATCACACCGATGAATGAGAGCGAAAAGAACAGGTATTGCACCCATCTGACCCGCTCGCCGAGTATGAATATCGCTATGAGTGTGGTGAAAATCGGGGACGTATATTGTATCGTGACAGCGGGGGCGAGAGGCATATGCTGTAGTGTAAGGATAAAAGCGACTACCGCAGTCGTGCCTGATACACCGCGGGCTATCAGCAGCCACCGGTTGCTTCCTTTCCAATCGAGATCGTCGCGGGCTATGACAGCAAAGCAGAAAAGCATCGATACCAGGCAGCGAAAGAAGGTCGTCTCCATCGGCGGTATGTGGCTGATCTTTTTGATACATACATTCATCAAGGCAAAACAGAATGTAGCCGCCAGCATATACAAAATTGCCTTGTTGATTCTCATGTGTTTATGGTCGATCACTCTTCCGACTGCAATTAAATGCTTTTGATGGGAAAAAAATTGTAATTTTAAATAACAAAATAAATCAATATGAAAAAGCTATACCTTCTCACAATTTTAATAGTGGCATTGCAGACGATAGCCTCTGCCCAAACATCACATATCATTACTACCAGCGGCTTTACATTTGTACCTGCTACTGTCAGTGCTAATGTAGGCGATACGATCATTTTCAATGTAGATTTCAGTATGCACCCGGTACAGCAGGTGAGCAGCACTACATGGGCTGCAGATCAGTCCACTGCTCTTACTGGAGGTTTTTCAAACTCGGCTGGGAGCACCTATAGTGTTATAATGACCCAGCCCGGCACCGTATATTATGTGTGCAAGATGCATGTGGCTTCATTTGGTATGAAAGGGCAGATCCAGGTAGCTGGGGCGAATG
>PLSN01000445.1 GCA_003165135.1 Bacteroidota bacterium | reverse complement strand
ATGTACCGGCTTCTGCTCCTCAGGAGTGGTGAGCTGGTGATGATGGTGGTGATGGTGCCCATGATGATGCGGCGACCTGTGGAAGTGGCCCATCGGCTCGGCAGATGCGGTAGATATGATACTAGCCAGCAAAACAAAAACCATCAATAACTTTTTCATGACTTGATTTTAAATTCATCAATAGGTATGACTCGATAAATTTGTAAAAGTTTAAGTAAATACAAAAGTAATCGGCCGGCAGAATCGTTAATTTTTCAATTAACGGTATTTTATTGTCAATCAGTAGATTAATGATGATGCCCGTGCTTCTCATGCTCTTCGCATTCCTCCGTATCGCATGCCTGTCCCTGATGTTCTGTCTCAAGCGTCGCATGCTGGATATTGAGATGGGCGAGATCATGGCGTATTTTTTTCTTGAGGGCTGCTTCGGTCTTAGCATCCATCGCGTCGTCTATGACCAGGTGCGCGGTGAGGGCATTGACAGTAGTGCCGATGGCCCAGATATGTATATGGTGTATGTCGCGCACACCGCTGACCTTTTTGATCACTTCTTTGACCTTGTCTATGTCTATATCTACAGGCACTCCATCGAGCGAGAGGCGGAGGCTATCGCGCAGCAGCCTCCATGTGCTGCCTACTATGACACCAGCTACGATGAGGCTGAGTATGGCATCTATCCTAAACATCCCCGTGTAGTATATGATCACACCGCCTATCACGAGGGCCAATGAGACCACGGCATCTGAGGCGAGATGGAGATAGGCAGCACGTACATTGATGTCTTTGTCTTTCTGCCGCATGAAGAGCAAGGCAGTACCGGAGTTGATAAGGATACCGATGCCTGCCACTATGGCTATGGTCATGCCAGGCAGCGGCTCGGGGTGAAGGAAACGCAGCACAGCATTGTATGCTATCGCGCCGATAGAGATGAGCAATACGACTGCATTGAGCAGGGCTACAAGGATAGAAGTCTTGCGCAGGCCGTATGTATAGCGGTCAGTGGGGCGGACATCAGCCAGACGGAATGCCAGCAGCGCCAGTCCGAGGCTGGCTACATCGGCAAGGTTGTGGCCTGCATCGCTGAGCAGTGAGAGCGAGTGAATGGATAAACCTACCACTACCTCTATAATTACAAAAAGAAAATTGAATATGATGCCCACGATGAAAGCAGTGTTCACGCTGGTGAGTACCGGTGCGTGATGATGGTCATGTGAGTGACCATGATGGTCGTGGTGGTCGTGTGCCATTTTAGAAGATATCTTTCAGATTATAAACGCCGATGTGCCTCTTGCAAGTATATCCTTCCGCATAACTCACACCTAGCGGCACGCCAAAGTGCACGCCGCGGCCTTTGATGAACTCCATGAATTCGGGTGATGAAATAAATGTATTGGGCTCTTTGGAATTTGGGTCATAAAATTGTGTCTTGTACGCTCGTATAGCTTCGATCTTTTTGTCAAAAAAAGGACTGATATCTACCGCAAAATCCGGTGTGATGTCCAGAGATTGGATATAGTGGTATACTGCCCTCGGGCGAAAAGGTTTTTGCAAAGCCCCATCCCACTTTGTTTCGACCTTGGTCAGGCCGCTGAGAAAGACAGCATCCTCAGTTAGCTGTGCCGCACGTGCGTGGTCGGGATGGCGGTCGTGTATCGCATTGGTGAGGATGATATCAGGCTGGTACTTTCTGATGTATTTGATGACCTCTAGCTGGTGGACTTTATCATTGGTAAAAAAACCATCTGCGAAACCGGCATTCTCGCGGACCAATACACCCAGGATATTAGCAGCTTCAGTCGCTTCAGCCACGCGGATCTCATCTGTACCCCTGGTACCCAGTTCGCCGCGTGTGAGGTCTAGTATACCGACCTTATGCCCCTGCGCTACGTGAGACAGGATCGTACCTCCGCAGCTGAGCTCTATATCATCAGGATGTGCCCCGATAGCGAGGATGTCCAGTTTCATGTATGGCTAATTTTATGCGAAGATAAATTATAATCAGACTTAAGACGACAGATTTGAGGCATGAGGTAATTAGGAGAGTATTTATACAAATTTTTCACACCATTGTTCCGAAACTAAGGCTGAAAATATTTAACGGTATAAAGATGGCATAGAATTAATTAACTTTATAATATAAAAAACAGATCATGGAACAGCATCTGGTAAAAATAAGATCAATCGGCAAAATCACCCATGATGTACTGAGGATAGTAACTGAAAAACCTGAGGACTATACTTTCACCCCCGGGCAAGCAACAGAAATATCAATAAACAACAGCAAATGGCGTGATGAAAGAAGGCCGTTCACCTTTACCTGTCTCCCCGGAGATCCATACCTTGAGTTTACTATCAAGACTTACCCCTCGCATAATGGCGTGACCAACCAGATCCTATCACTCAAAGAAAATGACGAGTTATTTCTGCATGATGTTTTCGGCGCTATCAATTATCGGGGTGAAGGGGTCTTTATAGCCGGCGGGGCTGGGATCACACCTTTTATTGCCATCTTCAGGCACCTGAGGTCACAAAATCAAATAGGCAACAACAAGCTGATCTTTGCCAATAAAACAAAAGCCGATATCATACTTGAAGAAGAATTCAAAAAGACATTAGGCGCGAATTTCATCAATATTTTATCTGATGAAAATATACCGGGTTATGAGCATGGATTCATCACAGCAAATTTCCTG
>PLSN01000430.1 GCA_003165135.1 Bacteroidota bacterium | reverse complement strand
AATGCCATCGTGCCCGTCTTGAAGGTCATCAAAGACACACTAGGTATCGAGCGTGGACATATAGAGACCGTACATGCTTATACGAATGACCAAAACCTCCTCGACAATTATCACAAAAAAGCACGTCGGGGTCGCGCTGCACCTCTGAATATGGTCATCACCGAAACCGGTGCAGGCAAAGCAGCTACAAAAGTATTTCCTGAGATGAAAGGCCTGCTCACATCCAATGCGGTACGTGTGCCTGTGGCAAATGTATCTCTCGCTATCCTTAGCCTGAAAGTCAACAAGAAAGTGACTGTAGATGAGTTGAATGCTATGCTCAAGAATGCTTCGCTATATGGCGAACTGGTAGAGCAGATAGACTACTCGATGAGTACCGAACTCGTGTCAAGCGATGTGGTCGGCAATAGCCACGCCTGTGAGATAGACAGCAATGCTACCATCGTATCAGAAGATGGGCAGAACGTCGTGATCTATGCCTGGTATGACAATGAGTACGGCTATACCAATCAGGTGGTGCGTCTCGCTAAGCACCTCGCGGGAGTGAGGAGATTGATCTACTATTGAAATATTCCTCCCCTCTCCTTGGGAAAGGGGCTGGGGTGAGGAAATAAAGTAAAAGGTTGGCAGTACTGCCAACCTTTTTTATTTTTGGCTCTATATATTAATAGATTTGTGTCTATGGATTCTATATCACATTTAAGCGGTAATCTTCCCTCTGTTTGGTCATTCCTAAGTCATATTGATTTTTGGATTTTTTTTGGATTAGCAGCATTGAGCATATATTATTCGTATCGCTCGTTTAAAGAAGCAAGTGCCGCAAAGGAAGCTGCTCAAAATGCTGCCACCACAGTTAAAGTTCAAACTATTACTATCGAATTGTCCGAAATTATCCAAAAAATCGGCAGAGTAGATCCCAAGATAGATTTTATTAAAGCTAGGGACTTACTCTCAGATACGACATGGAGAATTAAGAGATTAGTTGTGTCTTTCAGAAAGGATGAGGAATATAAAGATGCTATCAATAAATTGAATGTTTCTTTGGAGAATGCGAGTAAAGCTTTACAAAAAGTTAAACCATTAAAAGATGAGCCCACAGTTAATTCTTCAGTGTATAATGCAATAGAATCACATTTTTCCGCGATTTCCTCTTTACTCGCAGAATTAATGGGCTTATTTGAAAAACGAACTATAAATACTTAATTATGAGACAGGAGTATTACGATAACATAAAAAAGATTATTGATTCAACTAAAAGAGGTAAAGTAGAATGGATAAAGCAAAACCCCACTACGCTTTATTTTACTAGAAATAATGATAGCAGAAAGACCTATGTCAATATTCAGAAGGTAAGCGAGTATATCCAAGGCGATTATTACAATGAATATATTTTTACAATAACCGATTCGACTGGTCAAGAGTTAATTAAGTTATCCGAAAATAAATTTGGGGTTGTGATTGGTGATGAGTATGCTGATTCAGAACTATTTGCGTTGCTATCTGATTTATATGAAAGCGCCGAAGATTCGATTATTCAGAAGGAAATTGATTTGTTTAACGATCTAGTTAAAGACTTGTAAACTCTAAAGTTTTATTCCTTTTCATTTCTTATTTTCGCACCTCACTAATCCGTCGACTGTGGACTGTCGACCGTTGACCAACTATTATGTTTGAGAATTTACAGGAACGGCTCGAGGGGGCCTTTAAAACCCTCAAAGGACAGGGACGTATCACCGAGATCAACGTAGCCGAGACGGTCAAAGAGATCCGCCGTGCGCTCGTAGATGCCGATGTGAACTATAAGATCGCTAAGGACTTTACCGACAAGGTTCGTGAGACAGCTATGGGACAGGGTGTGCTCACAGCAGTATCTCCGGGCCAGATGATCACCAAGATCATGCACGACCAGCTGACCGAGCTCATGGGCGGCAAGGAAGCTGACTTTAATATCAAAGGCAATCCGGCAGTCATCCTCATCGCGGGTCTGCAAGGTTCCGGTAAGACGACCTTCACACATAAACTCGCTAATTACCTCAAGACAAAGAAATTCAAACGTCCGCTGATGGTAGCGGGTGATGTATATCGCCCGGCGGCAGTAGATCAGCTCATCGTGCTCGGTGAGAAGATCAATGTGCCTGTGTATTTTGATAAAGAGAGCAAGGACCCTGTGGCAATCGCTCTCGCAGGTATCGCTAAAGCAAAGGCTGACGGCTGTGATGTGGTCATTATAGATACTGCAGGACGTCTCGCTGTCGACGAGGAGATGATGAAAGAGATCACTCAGATCAAAGCTAAGACCAATCCTAATGAGATACTTTTCGTCGTGGACTCGATGACAGGACAGGACGCGGTCAATACGGCCAAGGCTTTCAACGATAGACTGAACTTTGACGGCGTGGTACTGACCAAGCTCGACGGCGATACACGTGGAGGAGCGGCTTTGACCATCACATATACAGTCGGCAAGCCTATCAAATTTATGTCGAGTGGTGAGAAGGTCGATACACTGGATATCTTCTACCCTGAACGTATGGCTACCCGTATCCTCGGCATGGGTGACATCGTGACCTTCGTGGAGAAAGCGCAGGAGCAGTACGACGAGAAAAAGGCCCGTGAGATCGAGGCTAAGATCAGCAAGAATCAGTTCAATTTTAATGACTTTCTCTATCAGCTCGCTCAGATCAAAAAGATGGGCAATATGAAAGACCTGCTAGGTATGATACCTGGTATGGGCAAAGCATTGAAAGATGTGGACATCAAGGATGATTCATTCAAGAAGATAGAAGCGATTATATTATCTATGACTCCTACAGAGCGCGAGAAGCCTGACCTGCTCGATGGCAAACGCCGTCAGCGTATCGCCAAAGGCAGTGGTAATACGATACAGGAAGTGAATGCCTTCATCAAGCAGTTTGATGAGATGAAGAAGATGATGAAGAGCATGCAGAAGATGAGCACTGCAGGCCGTATGGTCAAAGGCCTGCCCGGCAGATAGAGAATAGACATGAGTTTGAGATATGAGTATTGAGACAATACAAAGGACTCCTCATTTACGCCGTTTCACGGTCGATGATTGGAGGTTGTATAAGTCTATAAGGCTTGAGGCACTCAAGACGGAGGCGTATTATTTTGCCAGCACATATACACAGGAAGCGGGGCTATCAGATGTAGAGTGGCGCGACAGTCTCGCACATCCGGATGACCGCGTCTGTTGGGGACTGTATAATGGAGATGAATGCATAGGCCTCACTGCTATCAGAAAGCATCCGAATTATCCCGGTTCAATGGTATTGGCGGCTTCGTATATACGTCGGGAGTATCGAGGGCGGGGCCTCTCGGCATTGTTCTATCAGACGCGCCTGAACTGGGCGCGTGAGCATGGCTATACGGATGTCTATATAGCTCACCGGAAGGGCAATGATGCCTCACGCGCTGCTAATCAGAAGTTTGGATTCAAATACACGCACTCTGAGTCTACAGTCTGGCCCGATGGCAGTACGAATGACAAACTATGGTATCGGCTGGAGCTATGATCTGCGTGAATGAAGCCTGACACCATTGATCCTACACTGCCTTATTGCCTTTGATAATATTAAGCAGCACAGCTATGACTGCTATCACGAGGAGTATATGGATAATACCCCCTGCTCCATAGCCGATGAAACCTATCGCCCACCCAATGACTAATAGCACTGCTATTACATATAGTAAGGAACCCATGACATTTTGTTTTTAAGATCAAATAATAAAATACCAGGTCATTTTTTTAAATCTTTGCCAAAGTCACGAAATGCATCTCGGAGATTGGCCATATCATGATTGAATTTAGCTTTGAAGACTTCCCAATCGGAACGCTCCGTCTCATACACATCCAGCCTGTTTCTCAGGTCTACATTCCTTTTTTCGAGATCGTCTATTTTCTGTTTATTATCATTATTGACGGGTGATCTGCTCGGCTTGACGAATTGTGCCCTGAGCTCTTTGATCTTTTTCTCATTGGCAATGATCTGCTTCTCTGCATCTCTTTTGAAAGGTAGATAAGCGGCGTCCAGTTCCTTTTCAGCCTTTTTTAGGTTTTCTTTTGCCGCTTCTACTTTGCCTTCTGCTTTTACCTCATTTTGCGCCGGTGTCTGGCTGTAGGCATTGAGTGCCCATGTCATCAGCGCGAGGATACGAATTACTCTTTTCATATTTTTAGATTTTTGGATGATGTGAATAACCGCTATG
>PLSN01000021.1 GCA_003165135.1 Bacteroidota bacterium | reverse complement strand
GAGGTCACAAAGAAGTTTGTGCAAGAACTGGCCGCTCAGGATGTCTTGGTGATAAGCGGATTGGCATATGGCGTGGACATAGCTGCTCATAATACGGCATTGGAAAGTAACCTCAAAACAATCGGCGTGATGGCGCACGGCCTCAATCAGGTCTATCCTGCACAACACAAGTCCACAGCAAAGAAAATGGTGGAGCAAGGCGGACTGCTTACAGAGTATCACAGTCAGGTGGAGATGCACCCGAGTTTCTTTCCGCAGCGAAACAGGATCGTAGCGGGAATGTGCGATGCGATAGTAGTAATAGAGAGTGCTGTCAAAGGTGGAGCGCTTATTACTGCCAATATAGCCAATTCCTACAACAGGGATGTCTTTGCAATTCCGGGCCGGATAGGTGATAAATATAGCGCAGGCTGCAACTTTCTCATCAAGACATATAAGGCTACGATGATAGAATCTGCGGCTAATCTACTCGAAGCTATGAACTGGGAGGGCACTAATAAGCCTAAAAAGAAAAAAGCACAACTATCGCTTACACTATCACCGGAAGAACAAAAAATATATCAGCTCCTCACGGAACATAATGAGTTGGAAATAGACCGACTAGTCACGCTGTCTGAAATGAGTGGCGGCGAGATAGCTGCCACCCTGCTGGAGATGGAGATGAGCGGCGTGATCGTATCCCTTCCCGGCAAACGATATAAATTAATTAAGAATTAATCTTTTTGCTGATTCATTATTAATTCTTAATTATTAACTCTTAATTTCAAAAATGGCTTCTGCTTTTTCACATGCTATCGCCTCTGTCGCTATCGGAAACATAGCACTGGCAGTTGCTGTTCCCAACTCCTCGGAGAGAGCCACTATAGGCTCACGAAAATTCTGGTTGTTGGGTGCATTTTGTGCTGTGATCCCTGATGCGGATGCCATTGGCTATTGGATGGGTGTGCCATATGATTCGCTATGGGGGCACAGGGGTATAACGCATTCTATATTTTTTGCAGTTCTGCTGGCTGCTGCTGTCATGTATCTGTTTTACCGAACGGAAAAGCCATTCAGCAGATACTGGTGGATATTATATCTTATATTCTTTGCGGCTACTGCCTCTCATGGCATTCTTGATGCTTTCACTACGGGTGGATTGGGGGTGGCATTCTTTGCACCTTTTTGGGATGAGCGGTATTTCTTTCCATGGAAAGTGATCAAAGTGTCCCCCATTAGTGTGACCAGGTTTTTTAGCGAAAAAGGTGTAAAGGTGCTTAAAAGTGAGTTCGTTTGGGTTTGGATACCTTCATTTGTTGTAATACTTATTTCTTATATCATTAATAAATTGCGGTCAAAGTAAGACGAGATCAAACTTTTGCCTGCCGTTTATTAGATTTGACGCAAGGATACCAATGGCCAAGACTACACCTAATAAAAAGCCTATAATTAAGAGCCCACAATCAGCAATGAAACCTCAGGCTGCAGGGGCTACCCCAAAGTCTGCATCAAAGTCAAAGCTTTCATCTATTTTTAATAATCCCTATTTCCCTTATCTGGCGATTTTTCTTTTTGCCACGGGGATTTATTTCAACACTTTATGGAACCAATACGCAATAGATGATGCACTGGTACTTACGGAGAATAAATTTACTCAGCAGGGTTTCGGCGGTATCAAGGACCTAATGACGCATGATGCATTCGTTGGTTTCTTTGGAGAAAAAGGCAATGAACTGGTCAGTGGTGGCCGTTATCGTCCCTTGAGTATGGTGACATTGGCTATTGAGGTAGGCCTTTTTGGAATGAACCCAAAGATCAGTCACGGCATCAATATTTTGCTTTTCTCATTGACTTGTCTTCTACTATACTATCTCCTCAGCTACCTGATACCCGGCAACAAGGGCACCCCTGCATATATGTCTGTTGCATTTATTGCGACAATGCTATTTGCAGGGCATCCGATACATACAGAGGTCGTGGCTAATATCAAAGGAAGGGACGAGATCATGGGGCTGCTGTTCTCTTTACTTGCACTATTTGCAGCACTGAGATACGTCAAGACTCAAAACATTGTGCACCTGATATGGGGTGGGTTTGTATTTTTTCTTGCATTACTTTCAAAGGAAAACGCCATTACTTTCGTCGCGATCATTCCACTGACTTATTATTTTTTTACTCAGACAAAACCTAAAGATTACCTGGTCACTATTGGGATATACATCATTCCTATTATTGTATTTCTATTAATGCGGTCTGCTTATACCAAATCAGGTTTGGCTGCTGAATCCATGGAGATACTTAATAATCCATTCGCCTATCTGCCTAAAGGTATGGATGGATTTATCCAGCGCTATGCTACGGTCATTATGACTTTCATTTTATATTTCAAGCTATTGATCTTTCCTCATCCGCTCACGCATGATTATTATTTCAATCAAATACCATTCGTCGGTATCGGCAATCCAATTTTCCTTTTGTCCCTGCTGGTCAATGTAGGACTACTAATCTATGCCATCATGCGCCTTCATAAAAAAGAAATAGCTTCATATGCTATCCTGTTTTATTTTGTCACATTCTCTATCGTTTCAAACCTTGCCTTTACTGTCGGCATCCTGATGAATGAACGTTTTGTGTATATGTGCTCGATCGGTTTCTGCCTGCTAATGGCCTATCTGCTCGTCAAAGCGAAAGACAGGTACAAGCTGCCTGTACGGGCGGTAATGGGAATATTGTTAGTGGTATTGCTTTTGTATTCGGTCAAAACCATATCGCGTAATCGTGTCTGGGTGGATAATCTGACACTTTTTATAGTCGACGCAAAGACTAGCACTAATAGTGCCAGAGTGAATATGGCAGCTGGTGGCGATCTGACCAAACTGACGAATGAGAATTTTGATACCCTTCGCCCCAATGGACGCCTGCAATATGTAACAGACCTTCTCGACATGCATGTGAATGTAGCAGTTATACCGGATTCTACTTTGAAAAATGAATTTCTACGTCGTGCTATTGATTACCTCACCCGCACAGTAAGCATTTATCCAACACACTCGAGTGCCTGGCTGCTTCTGGGCAACGCCTCATATAAATTGCATAAAGACCCCAAAGAAGCGCTGGCGGATTATGAAAAGGCTGCGGATTATGAAACAGGAGGCTCTTATGATATCTGGTATAATATCGGATGTGTACAATTGGAGAATGGCATGCCCGCTCCGGCTAAGGATAATTTCATTAAAGCTTTAAAATTAAAACCTGATAAAATAGATGCAACATTAAATCTGGGAGTGGCATATATGAAACTTAATATGACTGATTCGTCCTTNNTGGTTCAAAAAGTCGCTGGAGATAAATCCTCATGACGCATTGGCATATTATAAGATGGGAACGCTCTACGGTCAGCAGCTAAATGACCTGGACATGGCAATCAAATGTATCTCAAAAGCTATTGAATATAATCCCAATGATAAGACCTACTATGAAGACCTAGGGGTCGTATATGGGCTAAAAAATCAACCCGACGCTGCCATAAGGGTATCTGAAGAATGTCTGAAACGTTTCCCGAACTACCTGCCGGTACTGAGAAATATAGCGATCTCATACTATAAGAAAGGCGATATGCAAAAGGCACATGAATATGACGCTAAGCTCGCACAACTAACAGGGCAGAGTAATAGTGGGATTTTTAAATAAATTGCAAGTACAGTATTGCTGACTGTTTATTAGATTTGACAAAAAAAAGAAGCTAGTGGCGAAGACAACACCGAACAAAAGACCAGTATCAAAAAGCCCGCAGGCAGTATCAAAATCACAGGCTGCAGAGAGCAGCTCAAAGGAACAGACTAATTCAAGGCTATCGGCCATTCTAGCCAGTAGCTATCTCCCCTATCTGATCATTTTTCTTTTTACCACAGGTATTTATTTCAATACCTTATGGAATACATATGCCATAGATGACACTTTAGTCCTAACGGAGAATAAATTCACCCTGCAGGGATTCGGTGGGATCAAAGACCTGATGACACATGATGCATTTGTGGGTTTCTTCGGTGAACGAGGCAGTGAACTGGTCAGTGGTGGACGTTATCGCCCGCTGAGTATTGTGACACTTGCCATTGAGGTGGAATTCTTTGGTATGAATCCTAAGATCAGCCATGGTGTCAATATATTGTTATTCACATTGACCTGCCTGCTGCTATATCACATTCTCCGAAATCTAATACCCAAGAA
>PLSN01000469.1:297-7065 GCA_003165135.1 Bacteroidota bacterium | reverse complement strand
CTCTGGCTGGGTTTTACCTTGATCCTATATGTGCCGTCGAAGTATGTCTTGTATATAGCAATCGTCTTGCCGTCCTGCATCTGGGTCACCTCTGCCATAAACAAAGGTGAATGCACACTGTCCTGATCGGTGATCTTGCCGATCAGGTCTTGTGCCTTCGCTCCATATGAACAAAGCAGTAGTAAGAAAAAGAAATAATGCAGCCTTTTCAAAAAATGAGTTGGTTTTTAGGGTGAAGCTATCTCTGTATACGTCAAGAAATGAGATAATCGCTCAGTATAAAAGTACATTTTCCCGTGATAAGGCAAACCCATCAGGGACTTAGTTTTTCTCGCTGATAATGTGCAGTGTGTGAATTTTGGACAGTGTGACAGATTTAGCAGACAAGACTGCCGGATATATTTTTCGGGAAAATAAAATCCCGGCCTGATCAGAAATCAAACCGGGATGACAACAGAGAAGGGAGAAAAAGCTGATATGATTATTTGATCACAGCGACTTTCGTTCTGTATGTAGTGCCTTGCTGATCGACAACTATATTGTATAGACCGGATGCTAATGAAGATATATCCAGCGCGTTGTTGTTGGCTTCTTTTTCAAACATTAATTGCCCGTTCATATTGTACACATCGATACTGTAACCGGAATTTGGATCCAATGAGCTAAGGTACACCACATCTCTTGCAGGGTTGGGGTATAGATTGAGCGCATCATCATCAGCTACATTCTTTATTCCGGTAGAAGTATTTTTGTCAAATACGGCGAAAGGGCTGAACGAGGTCACACCATCCAGTGCGAGTGAGAATGTGCCTCCGCCTTGGGCGGTAGCTGCGGCAAGAGCACTTGTATTCCATGCACCATTGGTATAGTGAGATATATAGGCCTGTGTATTGTCAAATCCGTTGACCTGCATATTGGTATTCCAATACATCTGGAGGTTGACATTAGCACCGGATGCAATGGATGACTCTACATCCCAGCTGGTATTGACCACACTCTGTGTAGCAGAGATGTCTGCACCGGTTGTCCCGCCAGCAAATACTCCCGCATGTGCATTGGCATAGAAACTGCCCGAAGCGCTTGAATTGTTTGTGATCATGACAGGGGCGTAATTGGCGGTAGTACCAATTTGAAACATCGCTGAGCCACCGGCATTAGCTACTGACATTGCCAATCGGCCTACATCGGTAGCGATCACATAGCTGGCCGACGAACCACCCTGTACACTACCGCTACCTGAGACTGTGAGTGTATCGCTGCCGATATTGAGTGTACCATTCGTCAGCGATAGCATACCACCTACCCCGAGGCTGCTGTTTAGTGATGCAGAACCTGATGAACTGATATCTATTGTGAGGTTATTGAGCATAGCACTGCCTGAAGAGAACGACAAACTACCCATGCTGCCGGAGCCGCTCAGTGTCAGGCTGGAGCTGCTGCTGCCACTGATAGAACCGGAACCGGATGCACTCATTGAACCACTTAATGTGAGGTTATTGCCATTGATGGACAGACTGCCGCCTGACAAAGCCAATGCTCCAGATACGGTGAGGTCAGAACCGAGTGAGATACCGCCACCTGAGCCGCTGATATTGACTGATAAATTATTGACCGTATTCCATCCGGAGCTAAAAGCGAGAGTGCCGATACTGCCTGAACCATTTATGGAAACATTAGAAGAGGAGGATGAATAAACAAAGCCTCCTGAAGAATTCACTGTCCCATTTATAGTCAAGTTATTGCTATTCAGGTTCAGGTTGCCACCCGATAGTGTCAAGGCACCTGATACTATGACATCAGAACCAAGAGACACACTGCCACCGGAGCCAATATTGACAGATAACCCGCCGACAGTATTCCATCCCGAACTTAATGNNTTTGCCGTTGAGTACCAACTGTCCTGACTGTATAGAGAGCGTCCCACCTACAGTCAAATCAGCAGACATGGATAGCTGAGAACCGGATGAAGCAAGATTGATCGTCACATTCTCTAGACCTGTGGCAGCAGCTTCAATACCTATAGCAGATGCTGATCCCGAATACATCAGATTATAGTTGCCCGACATAGTTATGGCACCGCCATTGATAGACAGTGAACCGCCCGACATATTGAGCGTGATGTTATTGGCTAGTGTGACCGATGCCCCGGTATTGAGTTGTACCACACCTGCATTGAAAGTCACCGAATTGCCGACACTGACCGCAGCCGTAATGGGTAGGAGCAATTGGCTATTTGTAAATGCATTGACTGATATACTGCCGGTAGAAGTGATCAAACCGGAAGCACCTACAGTCAGATTATCGATCGCTACACTACCTGTACCTGCGAGTGTACCGGAAGTAATGGTCAGTCCGTTAGTACCGCTGCCATTCAGTGTACCGGCGACTGCGACCGAGGATAAAGTGCTATTTATGGTTACATTTTCGTCAAGAGTGACGGTATAGCCGAGAGGAATGATGACAACATCTCCGTTTGATATAGTAGCACCGGGAGCACTGCCACCCCAGGTGGCTGCGGCTGACCAGTTGCCATTGACTGAGGCGGTATATGTGGTAGCCGAGGAGTTTTTGCTGAATCCGATAAGAGATATGGCAAGGATCACAGCGGTATAGAGTTTACTTAGCTTTCTCATGACTTTTAGTTTTAGCTGTTAACAATGTATCAGGGTTAGTGGCACACTCAACTGGAAAACTATAAGCAATGAGAACTGTCAGGGAGGGTGGGAAAAGCTGTTTCGCATAGTGGGATTTTTTCGGTTAAGAAATGATATAATCCGTCCTCATGGGTTTGGCAAATCAGTCACATTTATACATAGGAAGAAATATTGTTTACAAAGGTTGCATTGTGGTATTAAATTTAATCACTATTTGTGATTTATCCAAACACGAACAGCCGGACTTTACTCCGACTGCCGGGTAACACTTATAACATCGGTTATAGTGTCCACTAACCCAGGTAAAATTTTTCATACAGAAAATTTTAGTTTGTTAAACATTCCACATATTCACGGGATCCTGTCGGCAATCAGAAAAGAAGCACTTTTTGGTCCACTATTATAATAAGACAAAATCGTATGGGGGAAATACTATTTGCTTCTATGAAATGAAACGCAAGTTGTATCTGAAAATTATATGGTTTTAGGTTTCTGATGTGTATGTGATTGATATTTATGCACTAAAAAACAAGTGTTAAAAAACCATATGGTCGCTTTGACCATAGATTGATGACTTCTTGTCAGGCATACCAGGCCCTTTAAACCTTATTATCGCTTTCACAGATTAATAAACTGCTTTGGTTTATTGCTCAATCCCGGTAAACAACAATCGGTGCTAAAATCCGTATTTATGCCACACAAATTACAAAAACAATGAAGTCATATCTCTGTTTTACCCTTGCACTTCTGATCACATGCAGCAGCTTCGGATTCAAAAACACTCCGACTGCCTATCTGGTCAGCGCTACACTGGTCAAAAGTCATACTAAACAAACACTACATGCCCTGTGGAAGAAACACCATGTGCCGGTCATAGCGATGCCGATCAAAGACGATGTAGACATCTATGAGATAATATACAAGGCCCCATGGATAGACAGTTCTACCTGGATCAATTGCTCCGGTATCATGTATGTACCTAAACTAAAGGCCGGTAAGAAAGCTCCGACATTTATGTTCGGCCACGGCACTCAGATCAGCAAGGCGCGTGATATCACTGACGATGACTCACAGCAGGACATTTGCCTCTTTATGGCGCCTGACGGCTATCTGGCGCTCTATCCAGACTACTACGGCATGGGCAAAGGCGATGGACAGCATCTCTATCAGCATGCGTGGAGCGAGGCAATGTCATATTTATACATGCTCTATGCAGTGGAGGAATTTAAAAAAACGATGAACTATGAGACCAACGGACAGCTTTTTCTGACAGGTTACTCTCAGGGCGGGCATTCATCTTTTGCTGCGCAGAAATATATCGAGGCACAACATGACCCCAGGTTTAAGGTGACAGCTACTTCTCCTATGTCAGGTGCATATGACATGACAGGAGAGCAGGCCAAGTACATGTTTCAGGTCTATCCTCGTCCATTCTATCTGCCATATCTGATCATTTCTTATCAGACGGCCTATCATATTTTTCCGAACCCCGATATCTATACCGTTTTCAAATCNNATCATGCCTAAGATACCAAGCGAAGTAGTCAAGCCTGAAATGGTAGAGCAGTTTAAGGATAACCCTGACTTTCCATTTCTGAAAAGGCTGGAGGAGAATAACCTCACCGACTGGCATCCTGAAGCGCCGGTACAGCTATGCTACTGCAAGGGTGACCGCGAGGTGAACTACAAGAACTCAGAGGTGGCATATGACCATATGACGAAAGCAGGAAAGAAAGATATCAGGCTCAATAATCAGAGCGACCACCTCGATCATAATACCTGTGCGGCTTTTGCGGTGCTATCGATGAAAGCATTCTTTGACAGGTATAAGAAGCACGGACAAAACCCTGAGTTGAAAGCTCTCACACCCTTTAAGCAGTGGCTGATCAATGTTTTTGCAAAAAAGAAGGTAGAAAAGGAATATGCCAAGGGGGGCGGGGACCATGCGTATCTATAGACCAGAATTTACAGGATTTTCAGAATGAGGAGAATTAAATAATTGCCATATTTTTGTAGTATAGAAATGTGAATGGAAAAGATGGTGTTGGATCTGCTATTAGGTTATAATTGCAGCTATGAATACGCTTTCTAAATTTTTATTTTATGTAGTTGTAATAAGCGCTTTGTTGCAATTTTTTTGTTTCCTATATATAGTTTCTTTAATGGGGAGGAATACTTCGTTTGAACAAGTTGTCATAGAATTAATCTTGCTAATCACTGCCTCATCTTTCATTTTGGCTTTCTTATTAGTATTCTTGAAGGCCGTGAAAAGAATAGAATATAAGCATTTTGGTATTGTACTAATTATAAATACCGCTACTTGGCTTATCCCATTCCTGCTCGGGATTATGTTCTATCAAATGAGGGGGATGGCCAACTAATCATCTCCTATCTTAGGAAACAAAAGGCTTTTCTATTCACTCCACCAGCTTCTCATTCAGATAGTGCGCCGTGTGCGACTCCGCTACTTTCAGCAGTCCTTCGGGCGTGCCCTGATATACCAGATGGCCACCTTCATCGCCGCCATCGGGACCGAGGTCTATGATCCAGTCTGCGCATTTGATCACATCCATATTGTGCTCGATCACCACTACCGTATGGCCTGCATCTATGAGCTGGTAAAAGGACGACATGAGTTTATTGATATCATGGAAATGCAAACCGGTGGTCGGCTCATCAAAAATGAAAAGCAGTGGCTGTGTGGCGTTGCCTTTGGTCAGGAAAGAAGCCAGTTTGACGCGCTGTGCCTCACCACCGCTGAGCGTGGATGATGACTGTCCGAGTTTCACATAGCCGAGGCCGACATTTCTGAGCGGAGCTATTTTTGAGATGATATCATTCTGCTCGCTAAAGAACTCCATCGCCTCATCTATACTCAGCTCCAGGATTTCAAATATATTTTTGTCCTTGTACTGCACTTCGAGTACATCCTCTTTAAACTTACGGCCATTGCATACCTCGCAGCGCAGGTGCACATCAGCAAGGAACTGCATCTCTATGACTACTTCTCCGTCACCTTTGCAGGTTTCGCAGCGACCACCTTCGATATTGAATGAAAAAGTACCAGCGGTATATCCCCTGAGTTTTGACAGCTGCTGACGGGCAAAGAGTTCACGAATTGCGTCGTAGGCTTTGACATATGTCACTGGATTGGAGCGCGAGCTACGGCCTAGAGGATTCTGATCTATCATCTCTACTCCGCTTATCTTCTTCAGGTCTCCACGCAGCTCACGGAATGAACCCGGCTTCTCGCCACCGCCATCGAACTGTCTCAATAGTGCAGGGTATAATATTTTTTTGATCAGAGTGGTTTTGCCAGAGCCGCTCACACCAGTCACTACCGTCAAGCAATTGAGAGGTACCTTCACATCTACGTCTTTCAGGTTATGCTGATTAGCCCCGATGACATACAGAGCATTGATGGTTTGGCGGCGTATCTTGGGGTAGTCAATTTTCAGCTCGCCATTGAGGTATTTTGCAGTAAGGCTATGTTTGTCTTTTGTGATGTCTTTCGCCGGTCCATTGTAAATCACTTCACCGCCGTTGATACCTGCCTCAGGGCCCATGTCCACTATGTGGTCGCATGCTTTCATGATATCCTCATCATGCTCTACGACTATCACTGTATTGCCCAGGTCGCGGAGGTTTTTAAGCACTGTAATCAGTCTCTCAGTATCGCGCTGATGCAGGCCGATGCTCGGCTCATCGAGGATGTACATCGATGAAGTGAGATTACTGCCTATCGAACGGGTCAGATTGATACGCTGGGTCTCGCCACCACTGAGAGTATTGGAAAGACGGTTGAGCATCAGGTAGCCGAGGCCTACGTCCATCATGGTCTGCAGGCGGCTGTTTATTTCCAGGATGATCCGGTCGGATATTTTTTTATCCTCCGGTGAGAATTTTAATTCCTTAAAGAACGTATAAAGGTCCTTGATAGGCATCATCATCAGTTCGCCGATATCCTTACCTGCTACCTTGACATAGAGTGCATCCTTTCGGATACGTGAGCCTCGGCAGTCAGGACAGGTCGTCTTGCCGCGATAGCGCGATAGCATGACGCGGTATTGTATCTTATAACTTTTCTCCTCGAGGTATTTGAAGAAATATGTCA
>PLSN01000469.1:0-208 GCA_003165135.1 Bacteroidota bacterium | reverse complement strand
GGTCATCATCTATGCCCACCACAGAACCGAAACCTTCACAGGTCTTGCAGGCACCATATGGATTATTGAAATTGAAAAGATTTTGAGAGGGGATCTCAAAGCTCATCCCGTCCGCTTCAAATTTATTGTTGAAGACGATCAACCTCTCCCCGGCCCTTTCCAAAGGAGAGGGAGAAGCAGCCTTGCTTGGGCTTGTATTTAAGCCCTC
>PLSN01000348.1 GCA_003165135.1 Bacteroidota bacterium | reverse complement strand
GCGGGTAGAGACCTCTTCTCCTTCATCGTTGGTCAGCGACTCAGAGAAGAATGATTTAAGAAGCAGGGTGCCAAACTCTGTCTGTACATATTTAGAATTAGCCACGCGTGAAATAGTAGAAATGTCGAGGCCGGTCTTCTCTGCTATATCTTTCAGGATCATAGGGCGAAGCTTGGTCTCATCGCCGCTTACCAGATAGTCGTACTGCATTTCCATAATGGCCTGCATGGTCACGATCATTGTGTTCTGACGCTGCTGTATGGCATCTATGAACCATTTAGCAGATTCGATCTTCTGCTTGATAAACAGTATCGCTTCCTTCTGACTTTTAGATTTTATCTTGGCCTTTTTATAATCCGAGATCATATCGCGGAAAGAATTGCTGACCCGCAGTTCGGGCGCATTAGCGGAGTTAAGCGAAAGCACCAGCTCACCATTATTATTGGTAATGATATAATCAGGCACGATAAACTGGTCACCGCCTATACCTCCTGAGAAAGCACTACCCGGCTTAGGGTTCAGATGTATGATCTCATCTATGACAAGTTTAAGCTTCTGAGAGTCCAGCCCGAAAGATTTCTCAAGTTTATCATAGTGCTTCTTGGCAAAAGCCTCAAAATGTTTTTCGATGACTTTTATAGCAATCTCAGTATATGGTGTCGGATTTTCTTTTCTACGTAACTGTATCAGCAGGCATTCCTCCAAAGTACGAGCGCCGACGCCTGCGGGTTCGAAGCCCTGTACCAGTTCCAGCAGCCGTTGTAATTCGACTTCATCGGTCAATACATTTTGAGAAAAAGCAAGGTCATCGATGATCGCATCCAGTTCGCGGCGCAAGTAGCCATCATCATCTATGCTGCCTATGAGGTGAATGGCTATGGCTTTCTCCCTGTCACTGATATTCAGCATACCGACCTGCTCCTCCAGATATTCATGAAAGGTCGAACTCACCGCTACCGGTATGGTCTTATTCTCATCATCCGGATCTGCAAATTCGCTTGGGTCTTTGGTCTTGTACTCAGCCACGCCTTCGTCTGCTTCATCATAAAACTCAGACATGTCCACCTCATCATCCATGCTTGCCTCTTCACTTTCGGGGGTATCAGCGTCAAAGTCATCATTGGGCTCCGGCGTATCAACCGTTGCTTCGGCTTCGGTATCATTTTGGGTAAAATCATCTTCAGATTCTGAGGCAGTCTCAAGCGCAGGATTGGTTTCGATCTCTTCTTTGATACGCTGGTCCAGCTGAGNNCAACTGTATTTGCTGAGGAGATAATTTCTGTAATAATTTCTGACTGAGATTCTGATTGAGCATAGTAGAAGTTCGCGTCAATCAAAGTTATACAAAAAGCAGAAAAGGATGAATTTATTACTACAAAAATTGTACCGAAATGGACTTAACATCAATACAATAAGTAATTTGTGGAAAATATCTTTCGAAAAAGCTTAAGAATCCGGCAGGAAAATCACAAGCTGTATCCTTGATTGAACAAATCTCGCTATTTTGCAGCATGATCTTTTTCCGGAAAACACTTCCAGTCTTATTGTTTGTTTTTCTGCTGTCGATACTGGTGCGACTGCCGGAGCTAAATCGCCCTCTGTCAAAACACCATGAATTCTGCACTGCCGTCTCTCTCAGGATTCTCCAGATCTGGTATGACAATGGCATAGAAAAGTATGACTTCAATCCCGTAATGACCTATAATAACCCTGCAGATAAATTCATCAATAACGATGCAAATGCCAGCGGCAAGATGCTGGATGCTGATGGCAATTATTATTATNNCCGATGTACTGCCCTTACAACTGCTCAACATGGTAATGGGGCTCCTCGCGGCTATCTTTGTCTATTTCACGGTTTGCCTGCTTAGCTTCAACCGGGCGCGGAGCTATCTGCATTTTCCCTCATTCGTAGCTTACACTGTATATCTCTTTCTGCCGGCTACGTTATGGTTTCAGGGCAATGTCTACATGAGTGATATGGCTGTTCATTTGCCGTTTGTGATCGGTGTCTACATAGTGCTGAAGATGGTACTCAGGAGAAAGTTTTATGTACCGAAATATATCTTAGGCTATATCCTTATACTTTTTATCATGATGTATACATCGTGGCTGGGAGTATTCTTCGCATTCGGGGTATTGGTATACAGCCTTCTCCATGTGCGCGATATCCGAGGCTTCAGGGTATTGATATGGAGCACGATCATTGTTATTTTCTTCACCCTTCGCCTTATCACCTATCAGTATTCGCAGATCAATGGCATGGAGGCATACATACACGAGATCATCAACCGCTATGTGCTCAGAGGCAGTGTGACCCATATCCATCATGGCTTTTTACATTTCCTGTTCGCCTATTTTATCCTGTTCAAGGACATTATATACAACTATCTGGTCAACTATCTTGCCATCTACATACTGATCGCGGGTTTCGCTTGGATCGCCATCACAAAGGCGAAACTCAAAATCGTCTTTTCTGACAATGGTTATCGATTTATCTGGCTGTCAGTGCTGCCTGTAGTATTGATGCATCTGGTCTTTATGCAATATTCAGAGCAGGATTTTACTGTATTGTATGCTTCTTTATTTTTCAGTGTGCTGATAGGCATACTATATGATAAGGTGAAAAAATCAGGTGTGTTTTCTGAAAAGGCTGTCAACGGATTTGTGCTGCTCACGATAGGACTTTTGATCACTCAGTTCTATCTGACAAATATGCCCGGCAGTCATTCTCTGAAGGGTACTGATTATGACCTCGAAATGAAAATGGGAGAAATCGTAAAAAAAGAATGTCCTAAAGATGAGGTTGCTTTTTCAGATGAGAAGCCCAGTCCGGAGACTGTTTTTTATGCAGAGAGAAATATCCTGCTGGTGCAGTCTCAAAGCGATGCGCTTGAATTCCTCAAAAAGAGAAAAATAAAAACAGGTGTCTTGTTTCATTTTGATCACACCAATAAAAGTGCGAGCCTCAGCTCCATACAGACCATTATAGAAAATAAGGAATAAAAACCCAATGCCATGAAAAAAATAATCACCCTATCGTTAGCACTCATACTGATGCTATCCATCCAGGCACAAACCATCGAAGGCGACGCACTGATCAGTTTTGTCGGTACTAAAACCGATGCACCTGCCACGCAGAATTTTTTCAATGCCTATGAGATCAAAAATACCGCAGGCATCAAGTATTCCACTTTCAAAAACGGCATTGATATCACGACAAAAAACGATACTATAGTCGATATGAGCATTTACAAAAGCAATTCGCTCTATGGCAGCTATACCAATAAACTCCCCAAAGGGGTGACGTTTGGGCTAAGCAGTGCTGAAGTAATAAAAATACTGGGCAAGCCAACCATGGAATATATAAACTCCGGCTATTCGGAATATCATTTTGGTAAGTATGTGATGACCTATTGGTACGAGCAGGGAGTGCTGACCCAGGTCTCTATTCTTTTGCAATAAACAAGCTATTCCCGCCTTTATGAAATCAAAACGGATATATACTGTCATTGACGTATTCAGGAGCACTTACAAACTATATTCGGAGCATGATATAGGGACGCTTAGTGCGGCACTATCATACTATATGATATTCTCTATCGCTCCCGTGATCGTGATCGTGATCACACTAGTGGGTGAGTTTCTCGGTCCACATGCCGTGCAGGGCGAGGTTAAGGACCAGCTCCAGGGTTTCCTCGGCCAGAGCGGGGCTGTGCAGATAGAGAATGTGATCAAAGCGGTCTATAATCCAGGTAAAACTTTTCTCACTACAGCTGCAGCGACTTTATTTCTGGTGATCGGTGCCACGACGGTATTCAACCAACTTCGTACCTCACTCAATACGATCTGGGAAGTGAAGCCACACGCCAAAAAACCGGTCATAGAATATTTCCTGACTAATGTATTTTCATTTGGCATGATCATCTGCGTGGCACTGCTGCTGCTCGTTTCACTGGTCATACATGCAGGAGTCACGGCATTTTCCGATTATCTCTCTTCCTCTTTTTCGGGTTTATCTTTCTGGGCTATCAATATTTTCCATCACACACTATCACTCGTAGCCTCTACGATACTGTTTGCTTTTGTTTTTAAATTTCTCTCTGATGCCAAGCTAAAATGGATGATGGTGTGGGAAGGTGCATTCTTTACCGCAATACTGTTTAGTTTGGGAAAGCACCTGATCAGTTTTTATATCGGTACGATGCACGTCACTACAAAATATGGCGCGGTGGGCAGTTCGGTCATGATACTACTGTGGGTATATTACTCTTCGCAGATCGTTTTTTTTGGGGCACAGTTCACCCGAGCACTGGCCATGAACCGTGGCTATTCGCTCGACCCACATGCCATCGAGTCGCATGAAGAGGCACATAGCAGGGCAGATGAACATCTGGCAGCAAGTGCTAATATATGACCTCCCCTATTTCTTCTTTGATTTTTTAGAAGCTTTAGCTTCTTCATTGAATGCAAGACAATGATTGATCCAGAAATCAAGGTCCCTTTTGGTTTTGGTGCCCTCCGGCCCTACGAATACCCATCCTTTCATCGCTCTGCCTCCGTGTATCATCTGGCGCACATCTTTTCTTTCCATCAGCGTCTCATATTCCGCCGGATCAATGCGACATAGTATCTCATCATCTCCCACACTGATACACATTTTCCCATTGACCATGAAGGTCACACCCCGAAACATCTTTTTCTCCGTCACGTCGGGCATATCTGCCAGCGCTTCGCGTATCCTGTCTGCCAGCGTCTCATTGTATGCCATACAGTTTATTTATGTTCGAGCGGTAATGGTATAAAATCTGTTTCACCTTTGACCTTTGCAAACTCCTGTGCGCGCCATTTATCTTTTGCCTTGTCAATGAGCGCCTGATCGGTAGCTACAAAATTCCAATAGATCAATCTCCCTTCGGGAAAAGGCTCACCACCGAAAAAGAAGACCGTCGTACTTTCTTCCATGATGAATTCGCAAATCTTGCTGTCCTTAGCTACCAGCAGTTCCCTTGGGGCATAGCTATTACCCTCACTTTCTATACTTCCTTCGAGGATATAGAGGCCGCATTCACCATAGAGCTTGCCGCCGATCTTTACAGTTTGTCGCTGTTTGCTTTTCAATTGCAAATAATATAGCGGGCTGTATACGGGCACAGGTGATTTTCGACCATCAAACTCTCCTGCGATCAGTTTATATGATATACCATCTTGTTCCCAATGTGGCAGATCTTCTTCATTAACGTGGACAAATGTTGGTGTCATTTGCTCAAATTCTTTGGGCAGCGCCACCCATATCTGGAGGCCATGTGCAGATTTATCTTTATGGCGGAGATATTCAGGTGTCCTTTCAGAATGTACGATGCCGCTTCCCGCAGTCATCCAGTTGACCTGACCGGGTTTGATCTCTATCTCAGTGCCGAGGCTGTCTTTATGAATGATATTGCCGTCAAAAAGATAGGTCAGCGTCGATAGCCCGATATGCGGATGCGGTGGAACGTCCATATTCTCGCCTATGCCCATTTTCATCGGCCCCATGTGGTCTATAAAAATAAATGGCCCCACCATTCTCTTGGTACGAAAAGGCAGCAGCCTTCCTACCAGAAAATTTCCCACTTCCCGTGGGCGCTCTTCGATGATCAGATTAATATTTGACATGGCATTTTTTGTAAATATAAAAGAGTAATCAGGAAATCGGGAATCCGGGACGCAAAGTGATAAAGATTTCTTCGCAGAACTTTGTAGAGCTAAGAAATAACAGAAAACAAAAGCGCCCTGCTTTTGTTAAGCAAGACATTTGAAAATATTATTCAGAGACGATTTTACTTTTCAGTCATTTCATCACACTATCAGTATGGGGCACTTGACCTTATGCCTTACTGCTTGAATTGTTTCTCCATAGATGATATCCTGAAGTCCTTCATGTCCATGAGAGCCGATCACCAGAAGAGATGTATTGAGTTCATTTACTATTTTAGGTATGGCCGCACGCGGGCTGCCGAAGCTTAATTTTTCCTCTATATTATATCCTTGTGCCCTGAGTTTATCTCCATAGGTCTGGAGGTTTTTCCAATCTTCGAGTGTCTCATAGTCTCGTGTTTCAGCACCCACTGCTCGCGCTGTGGCAGACTCTACGATATGTATAAGATAAAAGACAGACTCCTTGCCCCCCTGCGATATACCATGTGTCAGCGCTTTGACATCACTCGATGAGAAGTCTACACAGATCGCAATACGCGGATAGACCTGTTTTTCTATCAGAGGTAGATCATGAGAATAGCCATGCGTGAGGATGGGGTATTCTTTTTTTGCGCGGTTAAGTAATGGATATATCGTGGCTACTATCAATAGAATAAAAGCTAAAACTATGATCGGTATCACTAAGCCATAATATAATATTGGATATTGGGATAACTTCTCATGCCAGTCGCTCAAGGTCTCGATGATCAGCTTAATATTCAGCCCAAGGATCACTATCGCTGTGATCCATGACAGAAGCCTGAGAAATGGACTGATGGCAAATATGCCCATACGTTTTTTATCACTCACAAAATGGATCAAAGGAATCACGGCGAAGCCCAATTGCAAACTGAGTACCACCTGACTGAATATAAGCATATCGCCTACCTTGTCATCACCCAGATAGTAGATCACAAATAGTGCAGGTATCACGGCTATGCTCCTGGTGATGAGCCTTCGGAGCCATGGTGCGATACGCAGGTCGAGATAGCCTTCCATTACTATTTGTCCTGCCAGCGTACCCGTGATCGTAGATATCTGGCCTGCTGCGATCAGGGCTATCGCAAACAAGACAGGAGCGATAGATCTGCCCATCAGCGGTGCGAGCAGGTCATGGGCATCCTGTATCTCTACGACTTTATGGTATCCATTGGTATAGAAAACAGCTGCGGCGACTATGAGTATTGCTGCATTGACAAAAAATGCCAGGTTGAGCGCTATAGCAGAGTCCCAGAAATTATACTTGATAGCACGGGCTATACTGTTTTGGTCGGTGCCGTTGCGACGGGTTTGCACCAGTGATGAATGCAGGTAGAGATTGTGAGGCATCACCGTGGCGCCTATAATGCCGATAGCTATATATAGGGCACTGCCATTGAGTGATGAAGGAACAAAACCATGCATTATAGATCCTGCATCAGGTTTTGCAAAAAAGATCTCAACCAGAAAACATAGTCCGATCACTGATATGAGGCTAAAGATGATGATCTCCATATAGCGTATACCTTTTTGCTGGAGATAGAGGATGATAAAAGTATCCAGTATCCCGATGCCAACCCCATATAGCATAGGTATGTGAAACAGCAGGTTCAATCCTATCGCCATACCCAATACCTCTGCCAGGTCACAGGCGGCTATTGCGATCTCAGCGAGTATATATAGAGCGAAATTGACAAGAGGCGGGTATGTCTCTCGCGATACCTGTGCGAGATCACGGCCACGTACTATGCCAAGACGTGCGCTGAGGCTCTGAAGCAGGAGTGCGATCAGATTTGACAGAAGGAGTATCCAGAGAAGTTTATATCCGAATTGGCTACCACCAGCTATGTCAGTGGCCCAGTTGCCAGGGTCCATATAGCCCACGCTGAC
>PLSN01000071.1 GCA_003165135.1 Bacteroidota bacterium | reverse complement strand
CCCGGCAGGAATCGAACCTGCGGCCAATTGATTAGAAATCACATTTACATATCTTTCATCATTTGTAGTTATTTATTATTAACTGATAAACAATATAATAATACATTTACTTTTTAACAGTATTTGTTAATTTCAGTGAACAATCGCTATTTTGTGTGCAAATTGTGTGCAAATTTTTAGCTAGCTTTGAGCTATGATAAGCAAACCAACCATCGGAATTTGGCTCGATACCCGTAGATCAAAAAAAGAAAATAAGTATCCCGTAAAGATTAGAATAACCCATATACGTAAGAGATATTATTACCCTACTAATATTGATTTGAGCAAATTGGAATTTGAAACTGCTCTGAGCTCCAAGCCAGGGGCAAAACTCAAAGAGGTTCATTTAAAACTAAACGAACTCGAAAGACAGGCAAATAAAGTTGTCGATATCATCGTGGATGAACTTCAGACAGAATTCAGTATTGCTCTTTTTGAAAAGAACCTTAATATAGGTTCTGTTGACCTCAAGAATGTGTTCAATTGTTTTGACCGAAAGATTGATCAGCTTCGTCAAGCAGATCAAATAAATACAGCAGTTGGATATGGTTGTGCAAAAAAAGCCATCGAAACCTATTTGGATAGAACCGAACTGTTTTTCTCGGAGATTGATAAGAGGTTTTTGCAGAATTATGAAAATTATATGGTCAAAAAGGGTAGATCCTTGACTACTGTGGGTATCTATATGCGCTATCTAAGGACCATATTCAATGAAGCAGCAGACGAAAAACTAATACCTCTGGACTTATACCCCTTTGGCCGGAATAAGTATCAGATACCACAACCTGCAAGCAGAAAACGTGCATTAGGCGAATTTGACCTGAGCAAAATATTCCGGTATCAACCAGAGGAAAATACCTGGGAGGAATATGCTAAAGATATGTGGACCTTCTCACTTCTCTGCCAGGGGATGAACATGATGGATATTGCCAACATACGTTTTAAAAATATTCAGGATGATAAGATCATTTTCATCCGCGAAAAGACCAAGAGAACTAAGAAGTCTGCACAAATGCCTATAGTAGTATATATGGATGAAGTTTGTAAAACTATCATACAGAAATGGGGAAATGAACCTAGTTCTCAGAATCAGTTTGTATTTCCGATTATTTCTGATGAAGATTCAGCATCAACCAATATAAAAAAGGTGCAGCAGCAGATCAAAATGGTCAATAAATACATACGCAAGATTGCAATCAAACTTGAGATCAAACAAGATGTTACTTTCTATGCAGCCAGACATTCCTTTGCTACCACACTCAAACGTCAAGGACGTAGCATTGAGGAAATACAAGAGTTCCTGGGTCATGCTGATAAAAAAACTACTGAGCGCTACTTAGCCAGTTTTGAGGATGAACATAAACGCTCAATAATGAAAGATTTTGTTCGTCAACTTAATGGTTCGTCATGATTATTTGAGTCTCCATAATTTTACCTTTTTCTTGAACATGAACGAGAAATATCTTCATCTAGCTCGCTCTGGTCAAAAACATACGCCCCCAAACTGGTAGGCTCTAACTATATACTTAGCAGCCCATTTTTCAATTGTCAGCTGACTTATAGAAGGGGAACGAACCGAATCTTTCTTCGCTTGCCATTTACACTCTTTTATTTCTATTTTCTTTTCCATTGGTTGAGATTTTGGTTTNNAACTCGCACGAATAGAATAAAGCACTAGATTTCCCAAAAATATCTTCAGAGTTACATCATTAGACATTATACAACAAAAGGGTTTATTATGCGGCAAGTCTTAGATTGTGTAGACCACATGCTACTTGCATGGATAAATCTACCATCCCCTGACGGTGATTTCGGAAAATATCTTCCACAATCCGCAATCTTTTTACGCCAGATATAGCATGTTCCACATATACTCTCTTGCTAGCCTGTGCCGTATTTTCAATTTTCTATTCATTAGCCAGTTTGTTATACTTTGTGTTTTTATAGGGTTGCTTCTTACTTTTCCATTTTTGGGGCGATAGCCCCAAAACCCAGTATCCTGCAACAATTCGGTTTCATTTTCAAATTCAATTGGTTGCTCATCCGCCATTTTTTATCGTGCATTTTCCCTTCGAATGTTTCACTTAGAAAAATGACTTTACGTTGCATGTTGACTAAAAGATTTTTTTTACTATATGTCGTTTTTTTTACCGCTATAATACTCAGTTTGTTTGTCATAATCCTGTGGCCGCTGTATGGGACGCTCTGTCGCCTCGATAATAACCCTCCTTTCTTCTTTTAATTGCCGCTTTGCTTCTCTGGGCTTCTGACCGGTAACAATCCCAGTTCATCTAGTGCATCATTCAATACCCGTAGCAATATTTTTATCCATCCATTGCATTGAGGCTGGTGCATGTCAAACATACTTGCCTGTACCTGTTGGATAGGATAGCTCTTTAAATAAACCAATATAAAAAAAAAAGCTTTTCTTCAGGTTCTGCAAGTGTATCGCTAGCTTTCAGGGTTTGCTTACGCTGCCGTAATTCTCCCGTAAATTATACTTACTATAGCGGTTTGAATATTTGTGCTCGAATGCTGGTAATAACTTCTCGAATTGTGCATTTGTTAGCCCTGTCAGGCTACGCATTACACCTTCACTCTGCTTTATTTTGGAATATTCTAGTCCCATATTGAACACAAGATCAACCTCTTTCTCAGATTCTTATACCCGCTTTTTATACACCTATCTGTTATATTGTCTAATCTATAGGGACTCACTACAGATAACTGTGGCAAGATCAAAGACTATCACCTCAGCATCTCCTGTCACATATGTCGACTCGCTGGCTGGCGGTGGCCTGTCATACTACGCCAAAGTAGCGACCAAGGATGGTGCAGGTAATATAAGCCCGTTTACTTCTTTACTAAGGTTCATACTACCCTGATGCAAAACCGCAAAGCAGTCATATTACTGCTGATAGTGACCGGTGTCGTGTGGGGCCTGATAGTGTATCGCATAATCAAGACCGTGAAAGGCAGCGATACCAAACCAATACAAGTCAATTATACCCCTTCTGCCATACCCCATGCTCATGATTCCGATACATTCTCACTAATAGCTGATTATAGGGATCCGTTTCTGGATTATCTAGAGGTGCCAAAACCAGTCTACACGGCACCGGTGGCAGTCAAAGCCCCACCCCCCCCCCCCCCCC
>PLSN01000096.1 GCA_003165135.1 Bacteroidota bacterium | reverse complement strand
GTATAGGTGCCACTAGTGTCAAAACTTTAAATTACTGATAATGCATTAATTAAGAATAATCCAAATTGATATTTTTGAAAATAAATATGCATAATTGACATTAAATTTGCTTTAAACCATTATTAAATACAAATATAGCAAATTGCTAATGGTCTGCCAAATTAATTTGTCAAATGAATTTAGCTTCTAATGCTCCCACTCTATTGCACCAATGCTACCAAAAGGGCTGGGGCGAGGATTATCATATAAGTCTTTCGGGGCCTGCATGCTATTAGCCTTGCCAAGAACTATAGAGCCACTGTCCGGCATATAGTTGTCTGACGATGGCATCATAAACAGCTGGGGGTGGAGTGACTGGGGTTCTACCGCTGTGTCGATATTTGTTATACTATTGGTCGCTCCATAGGCGGTGATAGAATCGGCTACTGTAGTGAGGAAACAATTAGTAAATGAAATGTGGTCGGATGACTGTTGGGCCAATCCAAAACCCATCTCATTATAGTTTGAGCCTGTGTTGCCTGCTACAATGGTATTAGTGACAGTGACCGAAGTGGGATAAGGCCCGACCTGAGAGTTGTCCAGATAGAAAGCCCTGTCCTCGACCGAGAACACAGGGTTCTGAGAACTGGTATACTGGCTATACGAGTTGGCGAGGGTGCAGTTGTTGAGATTATATGTGCCTCCCATACCGACGAGCATCAGTGACTGGCTGCAGGAGAAAAATAAGCAGTTGGTTGCATTCAGATTGGTAGCGAGCGCCTGCATGGCAGTGGCTGAGGTATTGCGGATGATGACATTGTTCAGCGTGACAGTAGGAAGGGTTGGGTTGCTGGTGTACGTTTTAAGGTTTGAAGTAGTGATCTGCGCCTGCGCTATCTGGTCGAGCACATACTCATCTGAGATGCCAAAGGTAGACTGGTCTATGATGACATGGCTGAGATTGACAGTAGCGATACGGCTGTAGGTAATGCCCAGCCACTCGCCCGGCAGGCCTGCATAGTCCGTCCTGATATATTGAAAGATAGTGGAGTCAGACCAGCTCGTAGGCACAGGTGAAGTCGTCAGTGTGCCATCCACCGTGATCACAGCATTTGGGCCCATAAATATCTTGCAGCCAGGTGGTATGATGCAGGTCGCGCCGGTATCTACTGCAAAGACGGCTAATCCTCCATTCGGACTGAGTATGATATTGGGTTTATCTACAGGAAATGGGAAAGTCGTGCCTCTGAGGACATGGTAATTGAAATAATAGTGCGCATTCTGGCCTACGGCTTCCAGGACAACATTCTGTGTGATGCCATTGGTGATGAACTGTATCTTGTCCTGTATCACAAAAAGGTTATTGTTGTTATTGGGCTGGATCGTCACCTCAACGAATATATAGATGCTGTCGTGGCCAGGGATGTCGACGTTCTTGTATTCTACTCCGGGCGTAGATGGCGGCAGGCCATTCACATTGATGCGAAACTGCGTGCCTGCCAGCTGAAGGAGCTTTATGTCAGAAATATTGATGGACTTGCTTTGTGTATTGCGAACCGTAAAGCCCATCGTGACCGAGCCAAGGGTGGTGAACGATGTATCAAACAGTGTATCTGCTGAAAAAGTTAAATCACCATGAGTGGTGAATACTTCTTTGTGGCAGCCGTTCATTACAGATAAGGCTGCAATAAATGGCAGTATGAGAAAAAGAGGTTTCAGGAAAACTTTCACGGATAAAATTTCACGATAAACGTACGGAAAAAGAATTTATTACACATCATTTGTATTAAAACCCTCTCCTTCGGGGAGGCTTGGGTGGGGTCGTCATTATACTGCTATACAACTTATCTCGACTTGTACATCTTTGGGAAGGCGTGATACCTGCACAGTCTCACGCGCCGGAAAGTCCTTTGTGAAGAAACTGCCATACACCGCGTTGATACGCGCAAAATCGTTCATGCTTGTAATAAAAATGGTTGTCTTGACGATATGACTATGGTCCAGACCGTATGCCTTGAGAATGGCGCCCAGATTTTCCATTACCTGACGGGTCTCTGCCTCTATGTCGCCCATTATCACTAGACTTGTAGCCGGATCGATAGGTATCTGGCCTGATATGTAGAGCGTGCCGTTGACCATGACGGCCTGGCTATAGGGGCCGATAGGCGCCGGCGCTGCATCGGTAGGGATGATCTGTTTGTCCATGATTATTATAATTTTGAGGTATTTATATTACGCAGCGTTGGGGATATAGCCCTTTATCGATGACAATTCTTTTTCTTTAGAATACTTCTCTTCTTCTATATCATAGTCGTTTTGTAGGCCAAGCCAGAACTTTGGCGAATTACCGAAATACTTGCTCAATCTTAGTGCCGTATCGGCAGTGACCCTTCTTCTTTCTTTCAAAATCTCTGATATTCTGGTTTGCGGGATAGCAATATCTTTAGCTAACTTATAAGCTGATATATTGAGAGGATGAAGGAATTCTTCAAGCAGGACCTCGCCCGGATGTATGTTTTTTAGCTTTTTCATTATAGATCGATTAGTGATAATCCAAAATTTCCACTTCTAATGCGTTATTGTTGATCCATTTGAAAATGATCCGCCACTGGTCATTGATACGGATACTATAAAACTCTTTCATATTTCCCGATAGCTTCTCCAATCGGTTTGATGGCGGAACTTTCAGGTCAGTCATATTTGTAGAGTTATTAAGCATCCTTAGTTTTCTTCTGCCCGCTTCCTGAATTTCAAGAGGTATCTTTTTCACCCTTTCACCCTCCCATATTTTTTCAGTTTCCTTGCCTCCAAAAGATAAGATCATACTACCGCGTTGAGTTACTAACGCCAAAAGTAGTAATCTTTTTCCTGAAATACAATGATTGTTATACCTTTGATTATTGAATATCAAACTTCGATACAACTATATCTGATGAAAGTATTACTGATAGGTGAGAATGACAGGGTGGAGGAACTCAAAACAAAGATAGGCGAAAGGCCAGATCTCGAGATAGACCGCTCTGATGGTGACGCCGAGGAGGACTTTGACCTGTATGATGTCATCTTTGATCTCAACTTTGACGATGACCCATCCAATCTGCCGCTATACGGTGCCCTGCGGGAAAAAGCAGTGTTCGTCAGTGCCGTGAAGCTATCCCTCGCTGAGGCCATTTATACTACAGGCACTAAGGTCAAATGCAGGCTCTTTGGCATCAATTCGCTGCCAACTTTCCTCTCTCAGTCTAAATGGGAAGTGAGCCTCTACCGCAAATTTGAAACTCCGGAGCTGACGAAACTTATGGAGCTATTCGGGATCGATTTCCTGCCTGTTGAGGATCGCGTCGGTATGGTCAAACCGCGTATTATATTTATGATCATCAATGAGGCCTGCTATACACTGCAGGAAGGCACAGCTACGATAGAAGACATTGACATGGGCATGAAGCTGGGCACCAATTATCCCTTCGGGCCGTTTGAATGGTGTGACAAAATCGGCATCGACAGTGTATTTGAGACCCTTGCCGCGATGTATGAAGACACCAAAGATGAACGGTATAAAATATGCCCGCTCCTCAAAACCAAATATCTCAAGGGTGAAACTTTCTACCGCGAGAAGAAGGAAGTGAAGAAAAAAGGCGACCTGGATTTTTAGCAGAAAAAAGAAATGAATGATCACCCCTAAGGTCCGCATCCTTAAACGAAATCTGATAGACGATACCAAGTGGAACCTAACCATCAAGGAGGCTGCCAACAGCTTGCCTTATGCATATACCTGGTATCTCGATGCGCTTTGTACCAAGTGGGTAGGTTTTGTGGTTGGAGATTATGAGTTTGCGATGCCGATGGCTGTCGGCCGCAAATGGGGCCTGCTGTATGTCTATCAGCCACTCTTCTGCCAGCAGCTGGGGGTATTTTATCGCAGACGTAGCGAGGTCATCATCGATCTGATGCTGCAGACAGTGCTCAAAAAATTCATCTACGTCAACTATAATATCAATTACAACAACGCCACCAAGACTCCGCTGAGAGGATTCAGCAAAAAGAAGAACCTTACCATAAAACTCAACGACAAGCATGCTGAAATACAAAAAGAATATTCTGAAAATACCCTTCGAAATATCAAGAAAGGACAGAAAGCAGGTTTGATCTTTGAAGAAGGCGATAAGAAATCATGTGAGAATTTTGTTGACTTCTATATAGCAAATACAGCAGTAAGAGATGCTAATTTTAAATCAAGACATATTGAATTGCTTAGACGGCTCGTGCATCAGTTTATCATACACGACTGTGGCAAATTGTATTTAGCAAAAACCGCGAATGGGCAAATTTGTGCCGGCGTCATTGTAGTGGAAACACAAAATCGCATCATTCATTTGCTGCCATCTGCCGATGAGCATGCCCGTCAGAATGGCGCTATGCAGTTTCTGCTGGATGCAGTGCTTAGCCACTATTCAGGCTCTGATAAAATTTATGATTTTGAGGGCTCATCTGTGGATTCTATAGCCCGCTTTTATGAAGGCTTCGGAGCAGTCAATGAAGCCTTTTTTGTACTCGACAAATCACCATTCAAAGCATCCAAACTCGGCCGCGGAGCCTGATGATTATTAATCTATAAAAATATCGATCACAGCTCCGATAGGTATGAACATCCCTCCTTTCAGGACTACGAATTTATCTGTGCGGGCCCATATGCGTGATGTTATTTCACGTTCGCCATCTTCAGTATCAAACAAAATACGTACGTTATCATAATGATGGTTGCCCATCAGCATGGCCATATATAGCTTCTGATCCCTGGTTTTTACTTGTTCCTGTATGTACATTTTTTGTTCATTTTTGAAGATTACTTTTAATAATTCCTGTTGGTCGATTTTCCTGGCAGCACTCATATATTACTCAAATTTTCCCGGGCTAATTACAGTCCGAACATTACTAATCTCTTCTTCTTCTTCAAGGTGGGATAAACGGGTAGGATGCATGTATATACGGCATCACAGAAAAAAAGTTATATGATTTATGAAGAAAATAAATTATAGTTTAGAACATAAGTAAGTCATGCCTATTGTTTTTAAGCCGAAAAAATATTTAGTTTCATACCTCAAGGTTTGACTGAGGAATGATGAGTCCTGTAAACATTATCCCCACCACTATCTTGAGATCAAAACATGCGCAGATTTCTGTTTAAAGCGACAATTATGATAGTGGGCCTATTGATGCTCCCTGCTATTCNNAAATATCAGTACGCCTTCGTGAAAAATGCCTGTTCTCTGAAATCAAACTATATCTATCACCGCATCTATGAGGATACACTACCGATAGATGTGGTTTTTCTTGGTTCTTCGCACACCATGTGCGGTATCAATGATTCTATAGTACAACAAGTACTCGATGATCATGGCCTGCACCTACAGGTGAGCAATATGGGCTTTTGCCGGCTGGGGCGCGATATGGAGTATGTGATATTCAAAGATCTGTTGCGGCATAAGAAACCTAAAATGCTGGTACTGGAGGTCAGGCAGGAAGAGCCGGAACTCAGCCATCCGGATTTCGGCTATATAGCTGACATCAGAGATGTGATAAATGCACCACTGATCATTAATCGAAGTTTCTTTCCCGACCTGCTGCATGCCTATATGGTCCGGCTGAACTATAATCGCAACCTGCTAAGCGGGAAAGATTACAACGCACCGTATGAGGCACCACATCTGGCATTTCTGCAAAAAAATATCGTAGCAGATACTTCAGTGCTATATGCCGGTGCACGATTCAGATGGCAGCGCTACTATAGTCATACCCGACCAGCCTGGGGCGACAGGATCATGACGCGCTACCCAAAGACCTATGTCAGTATGATCATGGAGCTGGCAAAATCAAATCATGTAAAGGTGGTGATG
>PLSN01000089.1 GCA_003165135.1 Bacteroidota bacterium | reverse complement strand
GATTATTTGAATGCTCCATTTTTCTCTATGTTTAAAAGTGCTGAGGAGAAAAATGTCTATAGCAACAAAGGCTTAATAATAAGTATCCTCCACTTTGATAAGGATACTCATGCTTATCTCGACAGTCAATATGCACGTTTACGAATATCTAAAGCCACTATTATTAATATCCCCTTGATTACATTTTCTGCTTGCTGTTTTTTAATCAACAATAACGTTCCATTGAAATTAAATACATGTGCTGCAATATTTACAATATTATCATTTGGAATTATATTTACAATACTGTCTATAATTAGTTATTGGAAAAGAAACAAGGTTTATTGGGGCTATATTCAACGTACAAATCAAATCATTGAAGAGAAATCGAGAAGCTAAGGCTATTGGGATTTTACATTTCATTTCAAAGCTTATCCAATATTTTATAGTTTTACACTAAGCATAGAAGGGTAACCTTTATGCGAATTGAAAGTGAATAAAATGAGTCAAAATGACTGTTTTTATCCTTTCTGCCTTATTGCTGTTAAAACCAGCAATCAAGATAGAGAAAACAGGTAAGAGCTTTAAAGTATCTATTAAGATTAGGTAAGGCGCGGCTCTAATTTTAGTTAGCAATTATCCGGACTTTCAAATAGTTGTTTCTAGGATTAGAGCTTTTGTTTCCCATAACTGTCTTGGATGTATACGCGTCTAAATAATCAAATAAATCAATCCTCAATGCAACGAACTGAAAGACCAGCTTCCTTGTAGTTAACGACACGGCCACCAGCCGAATATTTGAAACTCAAGATGAAGCACCAAGCAGTGCGACTATTGATCTCGGTAGAAGACCAAAAGTTACCGTTGACACCAAGGTCATCGAAGGCCCCATCGGAGTAGCGGGTACCAGCGGGGAACGCTGTATAACCGGATGAATTGTCCGCTCCTTTGTTGGGTGCATTCCAAAGTGTAATCGCTTTCATTTTACCGCCTACTACTTCATTGCCGCCCAAATAGTCGGTCAAAATTGTAAATTCCCAATCTTTAGGTACATGCCAGCCTATGGGGCATAAACTGCGTGGATCGGTCACTACATAGTAGTTGTATAGTTTGCCATAAGTAGGGTTGTTACCTGAATTGTTATCATAATAGCACCAAGCGGCAGTCTGTGATTTATCTGCAAATTCCCATTGAGTTTTATCCTCTATCTTTTTGATAGCAGAGCCATCTTTATAGCGGGAAGTCTTTAGGTTTTCTGCCATCCATATTTGTGTGCCAATTTTTACAGTTTTATAAGTATTACCATCAATGTCTTTGCAAACTTTTTTATATGTCTGACCAGCTTTTGGCGGGGCTGGAGCGATGGCAGTCTCAGTAGTCCTGACACCTCCTAAAATCAAAGAATTTGTGGCATAGTCAATGGAGAATTTCCCAAACCGCTGCATAGCGCTCTGCCCGAAAAGCAGCGGGGCATCTACTGTATTAGTTATTGAAGCCTTTACATTATAAATCTTTTGCCCGCCTACTTCAATGCATCTTATATTCACTTGAGTACCCTCCTGTATTTCACCGTTAGCATTTTGATGATAGTCCGTACCCATTATGTCCTTTTCGCTCAAGTATTCGTTCTTCAGCATAAAAAGGGCTTCTGTCAGAGAAATGGATACATCAGAAGCACCCGAATCAAAAATAAATTTCAAAGCGAGGCCGTTGACCTTGCATGGTATTTTATAGACCCCACCCGACAGCTCCATTTTGATCGTAGTCTGGGCCTTGCCCCAAAAGATGCTACTCCCAAAAAGGATTAACAGGCTTATTACATATTTCTTTTTCATGTCTTTTCAAATATAAAGGATTTTCCCAACTGAGCTGATTTGAGCTGGTATTGGCAGTTGTCAGGGGCTCGAAATACAAAGGAGCTTTTAGAATTAGCGTTAAAAATTTTTATCTTTTAAATATTAATTTTTAATTACGCGCCATGCAAGTGTATAAGTTCGGTGGTGCATCGGTCAAAGATGCCCCTTCAGTAAAAAATGTCGCAACCATACTCAAGGCCAATCCTGCTAAGGAAAAGGTAGTGGTCATCTCTGCGATGGGCAAAAGCACCAATGAACTGGAGAAGGTAGTGAATCTCTATACTGCCGGAGATTCCGCATGGCAAAATGTTTTGGAAGAATTGCATCAGAAACATCTGGCCATTATCAATGAGCTGTTTGATGGTAAAGGTGAAGAAGCAAAGCTGGCTGTGGGTGCAATAATCGAAAAGGCAAAAGCTTTCCTGCTACAGGACCAGTCCCACAACTATAATTTCGTCTATGACCAGATAGTCTCTGTGGGTGAGTATATATCTACCACTATAGTGAGTATCTACTGCAATAGCGAAGGAATAAAGAACACCTTGCTCGATGCGAAACAATGTATACATACGGACAATGCGTACACAGAAGGCAAGATAGACTGGAAGAAAACGGAAAAAGCGATCAATGATACGATCCCTGTATTGGTCAAGGATGGCTTTGTCATTACGCAAGGATTTATCGGTAGTACGCCAGAGGGATTTACTACTACACTCGGCAGAGAAGGTTCTGACTATACCGCTGCGATATTCTCTTATGCTCTGAATGCTGAGCGCATGACCGTATGGAAAGATGTGGCTGGCGTGATGAATGCCGATCCGAAAGAATTTAAGGAGGCGCAATTCCTCAGTGAGATCACTTATCTCGAAGCAATAGAAATGACCTACTATGGAGCCAGCGTGATACACCCGAAGACAATCAAACCGCTCCAGAACAAAAACATTCAGCTTGAGGTCCGTTCATTTATTGATCATGGCAAAAGGGGCAGTATCATTGCTGCGACGGCCAATACCAGTTTCCTCCCACCGATAATTATTTTGAAACGCGAACAAACCCTACTTTCTTTCTCAGCCAAGGACTTTTCATTTATCGCAGAAGACCATTTGTCGAAAGTGTTCTCTGTATTTGCAGCACATCGTCTTCGTATCAATATGATGCAGAATGCTGCGATCAGTTTTTCTATATGTATCGATGCCAAAAAGGAAAAGATCGAGAATATATTGGAGGAGTTGCGTAACGACTTTCAGATAGTCATCAATGAGAACCTTACCCTGCTCACGATACGCCACTACAATACCGGCATCATAGACCGCCTCACCAAAGATAAAGACATCCTGCTGCGCCAGATATCCCGTCAGACCATTCAGGTGCTGATGAGGGAATATTAATCGAGATGTCCGGCTATATAATGTCCCACCGAGTCGCTAAGAATAGCAGCGGCTGAAGTGTTCAGATGCTCATCTTCCATCCAGTATTTCTCATTATCAAAAAAGCTATTTGGCATCAGTATCACATTTGCGATCTCCTGGTAGTATGCAAGCTCCTTTGGTTTATGATATGGATATCCGAAATTGGGGATATAAAGCATCACTACCTTTATATGATTTGATTTTGCCAGGTCCATGATCATACTGACATAGCTCTTAGGATAGCGTGTCATGATCCTGTCGCCCCAGGCCGGCCGGGTATGGCTGTAGTAGCGCTGCCATCTGAATCGGGCACCGGCATATAGGACGGATGTATCAGCTATGATATTTTTCTGGAGAAATGCCAGATGCGGTGCTTCATACGGAGCATTGTAATCTTTCCGGCTTAGCAGGTCGCGATTATAGTTTAGCCGGACCATATAGGCATGTAGAAGGTCGGGAAAG
>PLSN01000371.1 GCA_003165135.1 Bacteroidota bacterium | reverse complement strand
TACCTGATCCGCAGAAAGTGCTCGGGCCTGCAGGAGTGATAGTAGCTGTAGGAGTTGTATTGACCGTAAAAGTACCCGCACTCGTAGCTGTGCCACCAGCAGTGGTCACCGAGATGGTACCCGAGGTAGTACCTGAGGCAGGTGTAGCTGTAATGCTAGTAGCACTTACCACTGTATATGAAGCCGCAGCGGTTCCATTAAAGCTTACCGCTGTGGCGCCTGTAAAATTTGTTCCTGTGATAGTCACCAAGGGAAGGCTTCCCGAACATCCTGATGTAGGGGTAAAACTCGTAATAGTCGGTACAAGTGATACAGTATAAACTATAGTTACCTGACCTGCGCCGCCGGTGCCGCCGGCATAATTATTGTTATAACTGTCAGCACCACTACCGCCACCGCCCGGCGCTACTCCTGCGAGTCCTGCCTGATCTTTATTGCCACATTTAGTGTTATAGGAACCATTGCCACCGGGATATGCTCCTGTGCCTCCGGCTGCTGTACCTCCGCATGAACCAATAGTAGGAGATGTTCCTACTCCGCCGGACCCGCCGCCGCCGCCGCCGGTACCAACTATGGACGATGCATCGTAACCTGTACTTCCAATACCACCGCCATTACCGGCGATACCTGTCCCTAGGAAAGTCGAACCACCTGCCCCACCTGGAAATGTAGCACCGTTAGCTCCAGAAGAACCTTTGCCGCCTGATCCACCTGATGCTGACCATGTACTTCCGCCGATAGTGAAAGATGTAAGGCTTCCATTTCCTCCATTCCCTCCACCTGATGTACCGGCAGTACCTCCGGTACCGATCGAAAGGGTACATGATGTACCCGCAGTCACTGCTATTGTCGCATATCCGCATCCGCCGCCGCCGCCGCCGCCGCCATTTCCCCAGGCAGACCCGCTATTATTACCGCCGCCGCCGCCGCCGCCGCCGCCCCAGAGATATACTGTGATGGAGGTGACTCCTGCCGGTACGGTCCATGGACTTGCAGGATTAGTGACTACAGTTTGGGCATCTGCTATGAAAATAGTGAGTGATAGCACTATAAACAAAACCGCCCGTACGATGACGGGGATAGTTTTAGCGTGCATTATAGGATACAACTTTTTCATTTCGAAGTGGGGTTTTCTTTCATATACGATACAATACATCACTTGTTTCATACAAGCTTGTTAAAGTGACACGTATATCGTTTCTTTACCATACTATACAAAGGCCTCTCTTTCAATCAGACATAAAACACAAAAATCATCACAAAAATCAGCCTTGTGGGTATATAGTATAATAGGAAACATGTACGTATTTTGCCATAAATTGTTCACCAAAGGACATGTTAAAACCATATTTTCAATCGAAATCAATAGAAGCAGGCTGCGATGAAGCAGGCCGAGGCTGCCTGGCAGGTCCGGTATTTGCTGCTGCAGTGATACTGCCCGTTGACTATCACCATGACATTCTGACAGATTCCAAGCAGCTCTCAGAGAAAAGGCGAAATGCACTTAGAAAGGATATTGAGGCCAATGCACTGGACTTTGCTGTCATGGCCATAGATAATATCAAGATCGATGAGATAAATATTCTGCAGGCTTCGATCCTGGCTATGCATCAGTCACTGGATAAATTGAAAACTCAATTTGGCTTCATTATTATCGATGGGAATTATTTTAAACCTTACCATAAGATACCCCATAAAACTATCGTCAAAGGTGACAGCTGTTATTTTTCGATCGCTGCAGCATCGGTTCTGGCCAAAACCTATCGTGACGAATATATCACTCAGGCGCATGAGCTATACCCTATGTATGACTGGATAAAAAACAAGGGTTATGCCACAGCATCGCATCGCGCTGCTATAATGAAACATGGGCTATGTCCGCTGCACAGACGTTCATTTCAACTGAAAGAAATGCAATTGGGGCTGTTTTGATCTCTGAAGTTTGATTTCGGAATTCGTCAAAGAGAGAGTGCAGATATACTATTTGCCAAAATCCGAAATCCGATATTAAGATAAGATCTTCTCCAGAGCATTTTTTCTTGACCCTTTGATGAGTTGAGTTGTATTTTCAAAATGCTGTGCTTTATACCATTCTTTCAGCTCCTCGGTATTTTCAAAATAGAGGACATCGTCTTTGCCCTTGAGCATTTTAAATCCATCGCCTACATATATGCGCTGAGATAAGTGCATATGACTGACCATGTCTATGATCCTGATATGTTCATCCTGGCTGTAGGTACCCAGTTCCATCATCTCTCCCAGTATTGTGATCTTATTCGGGGCATCCAGTTTTTCGAAATTTCTCAGTGCCTCTACCATGCTGGATGGGTTTGCATTATATGCATCAAGGAGAATAGTGTTGGAGCCTATAGTAAGTTTTTGTGAGCGGTTATTGGATGGCACATAGTTTTCTATTGCTTCTTTTATACTTGAACTTTCGACACCGAAATACCGTCCGATACAGATAGCCGCCATTACATTTTCAAAATTATAGCTGCCGACCAATTGAGTCTGGATTGTCAGGCCATCACTGGTTCTGACTGTGAGAAATTCCCCCTTGCTTATATTCTCCCCGCCGCCATAGTATATAATATCCTCTGCACTCAGATACTCNNTTTCCCTTCTTCTTTGCTATATGCGCATAGAGTTCTGTCTTTCCTTTGACTACCCCGTCTTCGCCACCGAATCCTTCCAAATGGGCTTTGCCTATATTGGTGATCAAACCAAAATCAGGATCAGCATATACACAGTAGCCGGCTATTTCACCTTGATGATTGGCTCCCATCTCGACTATCAGAAACTCTGTATCTACTGGTGTGCTCAGCAGGGTAAGCGGCACACCTATATGATTATTCAGGTTGCCTTGTGTAGCCACCGTGCGAAATTTCTTAGACATTACGGCTGCTATCAATTCTTTGGTCGTGGTCTTGCCATTAGAACCGGTGATACCAAGGACAGGGCAGCGAAGCTGATGACGGTGATAGCCTGATAGCTCCTGGAGCGTAGTGAGCACATCAGCAACGAGTATGAGCCTGTCGCTATATTGCTCACTGTCTGGTTGAGCTTCGTCTATCACTGCATAGGCAGCACCTTTTTCCAGCGCTTCTATAGCAAAGAGGTTGGCATTATACTTATCACCCCGCAATGCAAAGAAGATACAGCCCTGTCTGACCTGCCGGGTATCTGTAATGATACCAGAAGAGTCGATGTAGAGCTGATATAGTGATGCTACGTCCATACATAAGTGAAAATAAAAAACCCCCGATTATTATCGAGGGTTTTTGCTTTATCTTTTAGAGGATCAGGTTCCTTTAGGGAACTTTCTCTTTCCTTTTTCTTTGAAAGCATTTCCACCTTTCTGCATATTACCGGATGGTGACCCCATCCTATCCATTGCACAGCGGAAACCGAGATCGTCTGTAGAGAGCGACTGGTCAAGATAGCGGCGTGTACCTGGAGAGAGGTAGTATGCACGATCTTTCCATGATCCCCCTTTGTACACCCTTGACTCATCATTGATCAGTGATGACTGTCCGAATTTGTAATCTACTGATGACACCTCGTCACCATCTACATAGTTTCTTACATCACCTGTTCTGTAGTTTCTGCGGTTAGCAGCTTCTTCTTTGGTTACGATACGGTATTGTATCCTACCAAGGCTATCCTTTTCTACAGGTTTACCATCTGCATCCACTACTTTAGTCTTAAACTCATTACCACGGAAAGAACGGAAGTCGTTCTCATCTATACTGGTCATCGGGCGATATACGTCCAGCACCCACTCATTTACGTTGCCAGCCATATTATATAGACCGAAATCGTTTGGCATAAATGATTTGACTGGTGCTGTGATATCTGCATTGTCATTCAGCTTACCGGCTACACCCATGTTATCACCACGTCCGCGTTTGAAGTTGGCGAGGAATGTTCCCTGCCACATACCTGCTTTAGGATATCTGGTAGATGTTCCGTTCCATGGATATATCCTTCTGTCAGTTACTCTTTCTTCACCAGCAGCTGGTTGGTTGCCTATCAGTGCCAGCGCTGCATATTCCCACTCAGCCTCTGTAGGCAGGCGATAAGCAGGGAGCAGAATACCATCCTCCAGATTTACATTACGAGTTCCGCTTCCGCTTGGGTTAAGGTCTTTCATCGGTCTTTTGCCGGCAGCACCTTCGTATTGTCCGAGCAGATATGATTCAGTATTGAAGTTATCATTACCTACCTGAGAAGGATTTTCTGCTAACACACCTTTGTCTATCAGGAGCCTTTCATTCACACGGTCAGTCCTCCAGCGTGCATAGTCATTCGCCTGCAGCCAGCTCACGCCTACTACCGGATAGTCATTATATGCAGGGTGACGGAAGTAATACTCAACATATGGCTCATTATAAGCCAGCTCATCACGCCAAACCAGTGTATCAGGTATTGCCTTTTTGACCACTTCCGGAAAATCCGTACCAAAGACACGGTTCATCCAGTAGATATATTCACGGTAATGTACGTTTGCCACTTCCGTTTCATCCATATAGTATGAACTCACACTCACCCTTCTCGGGGTATTGTGATATTCAAACAATACATCATTCTCGGTATTTCCCATCACGAATGTACCACCTTGCACATATACGAGACCGGGGCCTGTTTCCTGACCTTTGTAGGGATGTACCTCAAAACCACCGTTTTTGGAGTTGTTGTATTCCCATCCGGTCGCGGATGATTTCTCCTTGCTGCACGAGGCAATGCCGAAAAAAGCCGGCAGAGCTGCCAAAACAAAGATCTTTGTGAAATTGATTCTCATTGCTTATTCAGAGTTTTTAGTATTCTTTAAGAGTTTGCTAAAATAAAAAAAAATTAAACAACTAAAAATTTAAAATTTCAGGACATTCAATATAATTCTTATCAATATGTGGATGCAGAGAGTTATCGCTGTTTCCCGACCAGTTGAAAACCAGTGACAACTCATGGCTTCCGCCTGTCTGGCCAGCCAGCCGTGATACCGTGATATCATAGCTGTATCCGAACCTGATCCTTCCTTTTCTGATCCCAACGACCAGTATGACAGCGTCAGGATTGTTAAAAGCATACCGGAACCAGGGCCCGAAATAGAATATGCTCACTCCTGCCATCATACCGGCATTAAACTGCACGTCACGTCCCTGATTCGCTATTAGAACGTTAGGTGATACGAAAATATTGTATCGATAGTTACGGGTATGCTTGATGTCAAAATGTGAGCCGAAGTGCCCTGTAAACCTATATGGGGTAGAGGCCCTGCCGGATTCAAAGAAAGATTCATTAGGTGTGAGCAGGTTGCGCACTGCTATCCCTCCGTATATTTTGTCTGAAAAGAACAAGAGTCCCGCCCCTACATCACCATGATAGGTACTGAGCTTGCCGGGAGAAGGTTCTGCAGTGGGATTAGGATTCCCATTGTTATCTACAAATCCTGTATAAGGATTGATCTGATCATAAAACTGCAGTTTGTCCCAGTTGATATGCTCCTGTATGAATGAACCCTCTATGCCGAGCCGCATCCCTACTTTCTTAGACAGTTTGATCTGTACTGCATATGAAGCTGTGATGGTATTTTTTGCCAAAAGTCCTGCGGCTGTGTAGTCACCGGTATATAATATCCCGATACCGCTGTGCGCTTTAGGGATATAACCGTCCACGCCTACCATATATGTAGTAAAGCCTCCGTTGAAACCACTGCCCAACTCCGGCCACTGGTTGCGATAGTTGACCGATACACGCGGACCATAGGATATACCAGCCAGCGCAGGATTGACATATAGTGGTGCTGCCCAGTATTGAGATAACTCCACTGCCTGACCGATAGCAGAATGACATACTCCAAGCAAAATCAGGAAAAATGCAATAAATTGCACCTGTGTATGAAGAATGTATTTTGTTTTAGAAAATATCATAATAAAATTAAAAGCCTGTCGTTTTTAGCGGGTTCGAAAATACTAATGACAAACGACAAACCACGCAAAATGTTATCCCGAATCAACATAATGTTATCTCTACTGGCT
>PLSN01000102.1 GCA_003165135.1 Bacteroidota bacterium | reverse complement strand
ATACTGCCATGTCTATCACAGTAGGCTCTATAGCGGCGCATGGTCAGAACCTGAGCTGGTAAAGCTCTTTGCTGATACAGTGAATGTCGGCCAGCCTGCATTGTCGAAAGATGGCAAATATCTTTTCGTGTCATCTGACCTGAAGGCAGGTTTCGGTGGCAAGGACATATACTACTTTACTAAATCAGACAGCGGCTGGGCTGGTCCTAACAACGCCGGCACCTATGTTAACTCAGCAGGTGATGAGATGTTCCCATGGCTCGATGAGAGAAACAATCTCTACTTCGCATCAAACGGGCTACCGGGCATGGGCGGGCTCGATATATTCAAGGCGGTAAAAGGCAAAACACTTTGGAAAGATGCTACAAATCTCAAGGCACCGATAAACTCGGGCGGTGATGACTTCGGCTATATCATTGAGAAATATAAACCGCTCAATGCAGATGATACGATCCTTTTTGCGGGCTACTTCACCTCAAACCGTCCGGGAGGCAAAGGCGAAGATGATATATATCGCTTCGAAGAGAAGTGGGTGAACTTCTTTGTCCTGAAAGGCAAGGTACTCACCAAAAAATATGAGAACCCCGAAGATCCGGATAGCAAACTGCTCGGCATGATGCCTGTACCCGGCGCCAGGGTAGAGCTTAAGAATCCATTGAACGATACGTTGATAGCATTCAAGAACTGCGACAAGGATGGCAACTATAACTTCAAACTGGATGCAGAGACCAACTACAAACTATCTGCGAGCCAGGCTGGTTTCCTCAATAAAAATGAAACTACCTCTACGAAGGGGCTGCGCAATCAGGACTCCACACTTATCACTGTATATAAGGACATAGAGGTGGAGAAGATATTCCCTCAAAAGATGATAGTGATACCAAACATCTATTATGACTATGACAAAGCCACTCTGAGACCTGAATCTGAAGCGGTTCTTGACTCGATACTTGTGTTCTTTAAAGACAATAAGGACCTGACCATAGAGATCGGCTCACACACTGACTCACGCGGTAGTGATGCCTATAACCTCAAGTTGTCCCAGGCACGTGCGCAGTCAGTCGTAGACTATCTCATTGGCAAAGGGATAGCACCGGAGCGCCTCGTAGCAGTAGGATACGGAGAAACAAAGCTGGTAAACAGGTGTAGCAATGGAGTGGACTGTACAGAAGAAGAACATCAGAAAAACCGCCGGACCACATTCCGGATCATAGGCTCGAAACAAAAAATAGAATCCGTAGAGCCGGATTATATACCTGTAGAAGGTAAACCTACCGAAGAAAAGACAGACAGCATTCCTGAAAAGAAATAAGTAGTTATTCTTAGATAGTATGGTGTCCTTATGTGGCAAAAAAATTCTACATGATAAATTATAATTTATCATGTAGATAATTTAGCTGGTAAAGGAAAATGATTATTACAAGCTATATTGCTAGGCTTTCGAATCTTCTTCCTCTTCTCTTATAAACTCATCCTCATCCAGATCTTCGTCTGCGCTTTTGCCTTTTACCAGTAAAAGTATCCGCCTGCCAAAGACCATCAGCAGCACGACAATAGCAATCAGAACAAGAGACCAGATCATTTGAGAATCTACAGTACCTTCTTCAGCTAGAACGATTTGATATTTTGACAACATTAGCATAGATTTTGTGTTGTATTTAACTCTAATATATAGAATAAAACAGAAAAAAGAATGTCCGAAGAAAAAGAAATTCACAATCCTGTCCACAAAAGCGAATTAATCAATGCCCAACAGGAAGTTTTTCATGGATTTACAACCTCAAATCTAACGATCAAAGGTATTTGAAATTCATTTTAGGATTAAGGGCCAGCAGGGAATTGTAAAGCAGTTTTACTACATTCTCGAGGTCGTCTTTGTGTACCATCTCGACGGTCGTATGCATGTAGCGTAATGGCAGTGAAATGAGAGCAGACGGTATGCCACCATTAGCATATGCGAAAGCATCCGTATCAGTACCCGTGCTCCGTGAAGCTGCATCCATCTGATAGGGGATCTTGTTTTTGTCAGCTGTAGTGCGTATCAGGGCGAGTAGATTATTATGGACAGCAGGGCCAATGGTAAGGATAGGACCACTACCACATTTGAATTCGCCTTCAGCTATTTTGTCTATCATAGGTGTAGTGGTATCATGAGCCACATCTGTGATAATGGCACAATTGGGTTTGATGGTTTGAACCACCATCTCTGCACCACGCAGGCCGACTTCCTCCTGTACTGAGTTGACTATATACAGGCCAAAAGGAAGTTTCTTTTTATTGTCTTTGAGCATCCTTGCCACTTTGGCTATCATAAAGCCGCCGGCACGATTGTCAAGGGCCCTGCCTCCGTAATAGCGGTCATTGAGCACAAAAAATTCATCCTGATAGGTGATGACACAGCCTACATGAATACCCAGCTTCTCGACCTCTTCCTTAGTGATACACCCACAATCGAGGAAAATATTTTCGACCGCGGGTGCTTTTTCATTACTTGGTTTGCGTGTATGGATGGCCGGCCACCCAAAGACTGCTGGTATCTTTTTCCCTTTGACATGAATGAAAACTCTTTTCGACGGAGCAATGATATGATCTGAACCACCATTTCTTTTGACATATATCAATCCATCTGAGGTGATATAACTCACGAACCAGCTGATCTCATCTGCATGAGCCTCTATGACTACTTTAAATGGCGCCTGGGGATTCACAACACCATATACTGTGCCGTAGTTATCGACATGGTATTCATCAATAGCCGGTTTGATGTAGTTTAACCATAGCTTTTGACCTTCTGCTTCAAAACCCGTAGGTGAGGGGTTATTGATATAGGATTCGAAAAAAGACAGGTCCTCCTTTGTCAATATTGATGGTGTTTTCCTGCNNATTTAATTTCCTCAAATACGATATCAGTGACTGGTTTTAATGTCTTAAGCTGATCCAGGTCTTCAAACCTTCCGTTCTTATCTCTATACCCGATGATAGCATGGGCTATCTTGGCATGTATATATGGATGTTTCCGCAATGTCTCATAATCTGCTTCATTGATATTTATCTTATTGATCAATGCTACATTGACCTTCAGATGAGGCCTGATATTCTGAAAGACAGTATCAGATATACCGTACGTCTCTCCTACTTGCTCTATGCTATAAAATCCACCTAGAAGCCTTCTGAACTTTATGATCCTGACAGAAAGCGCGGGGCCTATGCCATACAACTGTTCAAAAGCACTTGAGTCCGCCGAATTCACTTCGATAGTAAAACTTTTGTCTGCCCTCTTCTTCTCAATATGATCACCTGTACTCCTTATCTTCACATATGGCACGAGTCTATCCTTCTCTTCATCACTCAGTACATATATCTTCCGCAAGTCATCGGGACTCCTGAATTGTCCTCCCTTTGACCTGTACCTCTCTATTACTGCGGCTTGTTTATCCGATAGGCCGAGCCTGATCCAATCATCGGTACTGATAGTATTGGGATCAAAATAGAATAAAGTATGATGAGCATATCCTGTGTCTGTCTTGTCACTTACTGATTCCCTGTCACTATCTATCTGCAGGACGCCCATCTCCTTGATTAGTGCAGTGTCCTGATATGCGATCGAAGGTTTGACCAAATAAAAGTGATATGCCCTGGGAATAAGAATAACAAGTACGATCAGAATCACCAGTGCGACCATAGCCCTTCGCTCTGCGCGGGAATACAACATAAACTGTCTCATAAAATCTCGCACTATGATTCGCTTTGAGTATATAGATCTGGCTTCTCAGCAAACATACTATATTTCCAACATGTATGTTACCGCTGATCTGAAGGTGCGGGGAAATAAAAAAGCCATCCTGGTGGAATGGCTTTATAATTTATTGTTTGTCTGTTAATTAGCTCGATTTTCGAGGGCTTTGACCAGACCTGCTATCTTGTGGCCAGCGTTGCTTTGCAGTGCGCTGACGACGTTCTTAGCAGGAGACTGGAGCAATGCGATGATATCGCCGATGAGTTCATTCTTAGATTTCAGAGCAGCCAGTACAGCTATCTGATTGTCGCCTACGAATGTATCGCCATCGATGAATGCGCCTTTGAGTATCGGCTTGTCATTCTTCACGCGAAACTCTTTCAGTATCTTGGCAGGTACTGAGCTCTCGCTTGAGAACATCACTCCTGACACACCATTCAATAATGGGAATACTGAAGTGTACTGATCGCCTATTTGCTCAAGCGCTTTCTGGATCAATGTGTTTTTTGCTACGCGGTATTCCACCCCTTTGCTGAAGCAAAGACGACGGAATGCGTTTACTTTTTCTACAGTGAGTGATGATGAATCACAGATATAGAAGAAGTTGCTATTGCTGAATTTATCTTTAAGTTCGGCTATTTCCTGATTTTTTTGTGCCTTATCCATTTTATTTCAATTTTAAAATTGTTCTGAAATTTGGTTTTTTAAATTATAGTCCTGCTACGGTTTTGTAATCTACATTGATACCGGGACTCATCGTAGATGCCATAGAAATACCCCTGAAATATACTCCCTTAGACGAAGCAGGCTTCATCTTAGAGATCACATTGAGCAGTGTAGATGCATTGTCCGCTATCTGCTCAGGAGTGAATGATACACGGCCCACCGATGTATGGACTATACCAAATTTATCAACCTTAAATGCTATTTTACCTTTCTTGACTTCCTCTACTGCCCTGCCTACTTCAGGTGATACGGTACCTGATTTAGGGTTTGGCATGAGGTTACGTGGTCCGAGTACTTTACCCAACTTAGCGATCTTCGCCATTACGTTTGGCGTAGCGATCACTACTTCGAAATCCATCCATCCACCTTCGATCTTGGTGACGAACTCTTCGAGACCTACGAAATCAGCACCAGCCTTGCGGGCTTCGTCTTCTTTGTCAGGTGTAGTGNNCGTATAGCCTGGTCAGCTTTCTTCGGGTCGATACCCAGCATGATGTGCAGGTCCACAGACGCGTCAAACTTAGTAGTGTTTACTTTTTTGATGAGCGCAGATGCCTCAGTCAGCGAGTAGAGTTTGTCCTTAGACACTAGCCCTGCAGTCGCTTTCCTTTTTTTTGTGACTTTCATTGTTGTTGTTTTTTGTGGTACAGCGGGCCAATGAAGCCCTCCCACGGTTTATAAAAATTTTAGTTGTCTGTTGGCGGTTGTTAGTTGGTAGTTAAATACAACCCGATATTGGCTGTTGTCTCACTACTCGATACTAACTACTCAATACTATTTTTTTTCCCAAGGTGCTGGTCCGTCCAGAGTGAAACCTGCGCTCTTAGCAGATCCGGCTACCATGCTCATTGCTGATTCTACGGTGAAGCAGTTCAGGTCAGGCATTTTTTCCTCAGCTATCTTGCGGATGATATCCCAGCTGATCGCGCCTATCTTCTTACGGTTAGGCTCAGCAGAACCTGCTTGCTTTTTGCTCAGTTCCATCAGCAATGCATGTGCAGGAGGGGTTTTGATGACAAAATCAAATGATTTGTCAGTATATACTGTGATCACACACGGCAATATCTTCCCTTGCTTATCTTGGGTCAGTGCATTGAATCTCTTACAAAACTCCATGATGTTGACACCCTTCGAGCCCAGTGCAGGACCGATCGGTGGTGCAGGGTTAGCTTGTCCTCCTTTTACCTGGAGTTTGATGAACGTTTGAATTTCCTTAGCCATTTTATACTTGCTTTAAATTGTTGTTATTAAAAATAATGATCGAGATATGATGTCACTCAGTGCGAAAATGAAAAACGGAAGCTGTCATCCTGTTTCCACCCTGCTTTTTCTATCTCTAGTTTTTCCTTTGTTTGGGTTTTTAGTTATTTGTTTCTAAATCCTGATAATTCTATAATTCTGCGAATCCTGATTCTGCTGTTTATGCTATTTTTTCCACCTG